>CAYSZH010000039.1:0-30958 GCA_964435305.1 uncultured Granulosicoccaceae bacterium | reverse complement strand
GTGACACTACAGTATCAGATATTTCCATCCCCAGCATACTGGGGCAGTTTCGAAGCTATTTTGATAAACCGAGTGCATTAATAATTGTGGGTACATTGCTACGGCTGACTGGTACTGCGTGTTCATCATCGCCGAGCGTGAGCACAGCTGAATCACGTTTTCTTTGAAAGCTCACAACATAATTCAAATTGATTGCATGGCTTCGATGAACCTGGATAAACCTTTCCAACGCATGCATATTCAGGAGCTTGTTGAACCCAATATTGCAAAAGTGTGAATGACCATCGTTGGTCCGAACGGTTGTGTAATGTCCGTCAGCACTGATGCTTGCTATCTGTGCAGTGCCAATGAAGTAGGTTTTTTTGTTGCGCTGAACGGGGATCTTTTCTGCTTTTACATCAACTGGATGCTCCTGCAGTCCCACATCAGCTGCATCTGACTCAAGTGCTAGTGAGCCGTTTTGCATTGCCGAATTATCAACAACTGAGGCTGCTGTTTTTAGGATGTCAGAGGGGTTGATTATATCAGCAGCGGGCAGCAAGTTAGCCGCATTGGGTGTGGGGATGTTGGTCTGTAACTGTTGTAAGTTAGAGGGTGCGTTAGCTGAGCTTTTTTCTGCGGAATGGGTTGGTATCAGCATTATCAGTGACCAGCCAAGTATTAAAAATGTAACGAGTGCGGTGATCAAGCCCAGGCTGAATGGGCTTAGTATTGGTTGTGTAAACTCGGCTACGGTGGCAAGCGGTTTAAAGTGGGTTCCGCTCATTGCACTGTAATGTACGCCTGCAATGGACAGCCCCATCACCGTGGCTGATAGTAATCGGCGCAAGACGCCTCGTAGTTGTAGTGCCATCACCAGCCATAATGACAGTGTCGAGGCGAAAATCCCGACCAATACCGATGTGATTATCCAGCCAGTGTCGTAGGAAAGCGTGAAGTGACCACGCATGCCAGACATGCCCACGTAGTGCATTACCGCAATACCAGCACCCATGACAGTTCCGGCAATGGCAATTCGTTTAAAGCGAATGGTTTTTGACGAAACTATGGCAAGCGCAGCCGCCGTCATCAATATGGATACCAGCCCTGATACCAGAGTGACGAGTATGTCGTGTTGCATGACTGATGGGATTTGCACGGCCAACATAGCAATAAAATGCATTGCCCAGATGCTGCCGCCAATGGCCAGTGCTGCTAGAGCAAGCCATTGCTGGCGGCGCGGTTCGTTACTTCGTTGCACGCGGATAATGAGATCAAAGCAGGCATAGGCGCCCGCGATGGCCACTAAAACGGAAACAAAAACCAATATTGGGTCGTACGTATAGTTCATTGGATTTTCAATTTCTATGAATTGAGCTTATCTGTGACCATGGATTAGTATTGTGGCTTTTGTGTGGAGAATGATGAATTTGAATCAAGGACATAGATTGCTCCAAATCCAATTTATACGCAATTCGTGCAATTAAATCGCTTTTCGTGCAAGTTTTGCAAGCAATAAGCCTAATTTTGTTGAAATTTTGAGCAAAACCCGGTGGCTCGTGCGCGCTAAATGCCATTCGTGTACCTCATCTGGGTTTCAATACACGCTTCAGATAATATTGAGCCCAGGAGTACAGAGTTAAAAGCTCGAAAGCAGATACTCGCTAGCAACGCGTACCTAACCCACGACCGGAGGCTCTATCAGAAATGATCCCACCATCCTTTGAATACTACGCACCCACGAGTGTGACAGAGGCAATTAATTTGCTTACACAGCATGCCGATGATGCCAAATTATTGGCTGGCGGGCATAGCTTGCTACCGATGATGAAGCTTCGATTTGCGGAGCCCGAACATTTGATAGATCTTAACAATATTGAAGAACTTCGCGGAATCAAGCAAGACGGTGAGCACATTGTGATCGGGGCGATGACTGTTGAAAACGCACTCATTAACTCTGATTTACTGCAGCAAAAACTGCCCCTTCTACCGGAAGCTGTGAAGCAGATTGCTGATCCTCAAGTGCGAAGTCGCGGCACTATCGGAGGCGATATCGCCCACGGCGACCCGGGTAATGATCATCCAGCGTTGATGCTCGCCTTGGATGCAATCTTCACATTGACAGGCCCCGATGGCGCTCGCAAGGTCAACGCATCCGATTTCTTTTTAGGTATGTATTACACGGCCATGGAGCCGAACGAAATCCTTACTGAAATAAGCATCCCGACCTTAGCGCCAGGATGCGGTTCTTCCTATCACAAGCTCAAACGCAAAACGGGCGACTATGCCACTGCAGCAGCTGCGGTTTTTGTAGATATGTCCAGTGGTAGCTGTCAAAACGCGCGAATTGCACTCACTAATCTAGCGCCATGCGCGATTCGGTGCCCAGAAGCCGAGGCGGTCTTGAATGGCAGTGATATGAGTGATGATGTTATTGCAGCAGCGGTCAAATTTGTGATGGAAGCATGCGACCCGGCGGAAGACCTTCGCGGTGATATTGAATACAAGACACATATGGGTGGCGAAATGGCGCGGCGCGCCATGAAAGAAGCAGCACAACGAGCAGGAGGAAACTAACGATGGCAAAACAACAAGTCAGTTTTAATCTAAATGGCAAGCAAGTTGACGTTCTCGTTGAGCCGCGCGAGCTGCTTATCCACGTTTTACGTGAGCAGTTGCAGTTGACTGGCAGCCACATTGGCTGTGAAACGAGTCACTGTGGTGCTTGTACGGTTGATATCAATGGCGAGTCGATAAAGTCCTGTACTTTTCTTGCGGTTCAAGCGCAAAACGCCACTGTTATTACAGTTGAAGGTTTGGCAACCGGTGGTGAGCTGCATCCGGTTCAACAAGCGTTTACTGATGAACACGGCTTGCAATGCGGGTTTTGTACACCCGGCATGTTGATGCGCAGTTACCGTTTCTTACAAGAAAATCCTGACCCGACCGAAGAAGAAATACGTCATGGTATGGCGGGTAATCTGTGTCGGTGCACCGGTTATCAAAATATTGTCAAGTCAGTTCAAAAAGCGGCGGCTGACATCAAACAACAAAACACAGAAAGCGCTGAAGCTTAGGAGATAATTATGGGTGCCGCAGATACAACTGAACGTACCGATAAGCTGGAAGGCGTCGGTTGCAAGAAAAAGCGCAAAGAGGATCCGCGCTTTATACAGGGCCAGGGTCAATACGTTGATGACGTCAAGTTGCCTGGTATGCTGGTGGGTGCAATGGTGCGCAGCCCTTATGCGCACGCCAAAATAAAGTCGATAGACAAACAAAAAGCGCTCGACTTACCAGGTGTGCATGCCGTCATAACAGCAGAAGACTTAAAACCGCTTGGCCTGCACTGGATGCCAACTTTGGCTGGTGACACACAAGCGGTTTTGGCAGACGAAAAAGTGTGTTTTCAAGAGCAGGAAGTGGCCATGGTCGTGGCCGATGATCGCTACATTGCTGTTGATGGCGCGGCATTGGTCGAGGTTGAATATGAAATTCTAAAACCGGTGGTCGATCCTCATAAGGCGATGGATGCTGATGCTCCGATTATTCGTGAAGACCTGGTTGGAAAAGATGATGCTGGTCAAGGCAAGCGCACGCACAACAACCACATCTTCTCCTGGGATGTTGGCGATAAAGAAGGTACAGATCGTGTTTTTGATAACGCTGAAATCACCGTTCGGGAAGATATATTAAACCCACGTGTTCATCCTAGCCCGCTTGAAACATGCGGTTGTGTGGCATCGTTCGATAAAGTTAAAGGTGGTTTAACGGTTTATATCACTTCGCAAGCCCCACATGTGGTGCGCACGGTGGTCACCTTACTGTCAGGTATCCCAGAGAGTAAAGTGCGTGTTATCAGCCCCGATATAGGCGGAGGTTTTGGTAATAAAGTGGGTGTCTATCCTGGCTATGTTGTTGCGATCGTCTCATCCATAGTGCTAGGTGTGCCTGTGAAGTGGATTGAAAACCGCATGGACAATCTCTCCACCACAGCATTTGCGCGAGACTACCACGGTGTGGGCGAGTTGGCTGCAGATAAAGATGGGCGCATAAAGGCATTGCGATTCTATGCGCTTGCTGATCATGGTGCGTTTAATGCGCATGCTCAACCAACAAAATGGCCAGCGGGCTTATTCAGCATTTGTACGGGCTCCTATGATATTCCCATGGCCTATGCAAAGGTAGAGGGCGTATACACGAATAAAGCACCTGGAGGGGTCGCCTATCGTTGCTCATTCCGGGTGACTGAGGCCGTTTATCTAATTGAACGCATGATCGATGTGCTCGCTCAAAAGTTGGATATCGATAAAGCTGAAATTCGACGAAGAAACTTCATCCGTGAAGATCAGTTTCCGTATCAATCGGCCTTGGGCTGGGAATACGACAGCGGTAATTATTTGCCTGCGCTCGAAAAAGTACTCGATGCCTGTGATTACGAAGGGCTGAGAAAAGAGCAGGCAGAGAAACGTGCCAACGGTGAACTCATGGGCATTGGCTTATGTACTTTCACGGAGATTGTGGGTGCAGGTCCTAGTAGAAATTGCGATATTCTGGGTGTTGGTATGTTCGACAGTGCCGAGATCCGAATACATCCAACCGGTAGTGCGATTGCGCGCATGGGGACGATAACGCAAGGTCAGGGGCATGAGACCACCTACGCGCAAATTATCGCAACCGAGCTCGGTCTGCCAGCTGAAGACATTCAGATCGAAGAAGGTGATACCGATACCGCGCCTTATGGCTTGGGCACTTATGGCTCCAGGAGTACGCCTGTTGGCGGTGCCGCAACGGCGATGGCCGCACGGGCGATTCGTGCCAAGGCGCAAAAGATCGCAGCGCACTTGCTTGAAGTCAGTGAAGACGATCTGGAATGGGATGTTGACCAGTTCAAGGTGAAAGGTAACCCTGAAGCCGTTAAAACCATGAAAGAGATTGCATGGGCAGCGTACAATGATGTGCCTGAAGGTATGGATATGGGTTTAGAGGCAGTCAATTATTACGACCCTCCAAACTTTACCTACCCGTTTGGTATTTACCTCTGTGTTGTCGACATTGACAAAATGACGGGTGTTACCAGCATTCGACGTTTCTATGCACTGGACGATTGCGGCACACGGATTAACCCTATGATCATTGACGGTCAGATTCATGGTGGCTTAAACGAAGCCTTTGCGGTTGCAATGGGGCAGCTGATTAGTTTCGATGATGAAGGTAATCTGCAAGGTAATTCCCTGATGGATTATTTTATTCCAACCTTTGTAGAAACGCCGCATTGGGAAACCGACTATACGGTTACGCCAAGCCCGCATCATCCTATCGGTGCAAAAGGTGTGGCTGAGTCGCCACACGTGGGTGGTATCCCTTGTTTTACTAATGCGATTGTCGATGCGTTTGCGCATAAAGGCGTAACTCACGTCAATATGCCGCACACGGCATTTAATGTCTGGAAGACCATTAAGGAGTTAGGTCTTAACAGCTAGTCCTGATGCTGTTGGCTGGTTGGCGGCTTCTGCAAGAACCGCCACCAGTCAATAGCGCTTCGGTAGCTTTTTCTGTCGAAATAGTTGACAGTCAGTTGGCTGTCCGCATTTTAGGGGCCGCTCTATAGCTGAGGTATCGAGCTTCTATTTCATTGCGTCAGTAGCGCCATTCTAAAACGGATCAGTTCAGCTATGTTGCACACGGTATTAACATTGATGAAAAATCGAAAATGAACGTTCAACTTGATAAAAATTTCCCGCTTGAGCACAGCGCCGAATCGGCCTGGAACATACTCCGCAATATTGAAACCGTGGCAAGCTGTATGCCCGGAGCCGAAATCACCGAGGTTGTTGATGAGAATAACTTCAAGGGTAAAGTAAAGGTGAGGCTGGGCCCGGTGAATATGGAATTTAAAGGTGATATCAAAGTAGAGTCTATTGACACTGACAATCAACAGATTCAGCTAATTGCCGAAGGGACTGATAATAAAGGCACCTCCAGTGTCAGTATGGACCTGACTGCGAATGTTGAAGCGGGCACAGAAGCAAGTTCTGCTTTACTTGGTGATGCAAAAGTAGTGGTTAACGGTAAGCTTGCGAGCTTTGGTCAACGCATGATGGCCCAGGTTTCTGATCAGATCCTCGATCAATTTGCAGATAATTTCCGAGCAAAAGTCAGTGAGCAAGCGTCGGCTAGTACCGGTTCGGCAGATAACACCAGTAGCGCTGCAGAGTCAGCTGCTGCCTCATCCAGCTCAAATGCCGCGGCCCAGGGCGATGCAAAACCTGTGACTAAACCAGCCACAAATAATGAGATAAACGGTTTTAAATTCGCGTTTCAGGCCATCGTTGGGCTAATAACCGGATTCTTCAAGCGCAAATAGTATGGTGAATACTCCTAAAACCATGCAGACAGCGCTGGATGAGCTTAAGGCGAAGACTAATTCGCTTGGCTACATCGCAGAGCCGCCATTGCTAACCAATTTATGGTTGATGAATGAGCTCAATAGGCCTTTATTGTTAGAGGGTGATGCGGGTGTGGGTAAAACCCAATTGGGGAAAACCATGGCCGATGTGCTTGAACGACCCTTGGTACGCCTACAATGCTATGAAGGCCTGGATGTGAGCACGGCGGTGTATGAATGGAATTATCAACGGCAACTGATAAGCATCCGCCGAAGTGAGGCTGATGGTAGTGCTGAAACAATCAATGAATCAGATCTATTCAGCGACAACTATTTGCTAAAACGGCCCTTGTTGCAAGCGATTGCCAGTGAGCAAGCGGTGGTGTTGATAATAGATGAGATCGATCGTGCCGATGAGGAGTTTGAGGCTTACCTATTAGAACTATTATCCGAATTTCAAATCAGTATTCCTGAGCTAGGCACGGTAAAAGCCAAGAGTCAGCCAACCGTTATATTAACGTCCAATGGAACACGTGAGTTAAGCGATGCTCTGCGTCGGCGTTGTTTGTACCATTACATTGACTACCCAAGTTTTGAAAAAGAGTTGAGTATTATCAAAGCGCGTATACCGGATATTGGTGATCGTCTGGCATCGCAAATTGTTTCTTTTGTGCAATCGTTACGCAAAGAAGACTTGCGGAAAATACCTGGCATAGCTGAAACCCTGGACTGGACTGCAGCGGTATTAAAACTTGAGCTATCGTCTTTGAATGATAACACTGAGGCTGTATTTGCTACCTTAGGGTGTCTATTAAAAACCCGAGAAGATCACGATGCGATGCCAGAGCCTGTACTGAAAAAAATAATAAGCCGAGCGTCTTGAGCTGTTCGTAATGGAAAATGTCAACGAACAAACCGAGTCGCTAACTCCGCTCACTCATACCGAGGTGGTCGATCGGGTAAATGAGCAACTTACCGGTTTTGTTCGATACGCCAGAGAGAATCGATTCCATGTGGGGCTTGCCGAAACCATAGACTGTCAAACCTTGGTGAGCCAGGTCGGCATCGTTGATAAAAGACATTTAAAAATGGCCTTAAAGGGCTTGTTATGTTCAACACCTGATGATTGGGTACGCTACGATCGCTTGTTCGACCTTTATTGGTTGCACGACTCTGGTAGTGGGTCGTCACGAGCCACTACAGGTGGTGTCAATGAGCGTGACAAGAGTATGCCAGCAGCGCTGAGCCAGCAAGAGAGTCGTGTGGGTGGTGGTCACTTTGATGTACCAGACGCCGCTGGAGACACAGACGACAAAACCAGTGATGGCCGTTTGAGTCAAGATGGAGCGAGTACCAAAGAAGCGGCTAATCAAACCAACTTTAAACAATTAAACAATGCCGCAGAGCTTCGGCAGATGGAAGAATTGGCAGAGCAATTGGCACGTCAGATACGACGTCAAATGCTGCGTCGCTTAAAGCGTAGCCAGCGAGGCAAACGCTTGGATATGAGGCGCATTATGCGGGGTTGTTTGCAACACGGTGGAGAACCGCTAAAACTGCATAGACGCGCCCGTAAAGTGCGTATTCCAAAGTTAGTGTTGCTGCTGGATGTGTCGCGCTCAATGAGCGTTTACAGCTATCTTTTTCTTCGATTTGCGCGTGGCATTTTATCAGCATTCAAAGATTCGGATGCTTATGCGTTTCATACCAAGTTACAACACATTGGTGAAACATTGCGTGAAAACAATCGCGTGAACCTTGTTGAAAAGATGGAGCTGATTTCCTTCGGCTGGGGTGGTGGTACACGCCTGGACGTATCCCTAGGTGAATTCAATGCGCGTTATGCGCGTAATGTATTGAATCGACGTACGGTATTTGTTGTTGTAAGTGATGGCTATGACACCGGAGAGCCCGCTAACCTGGTATTACAACTGCAACGCATTAAATCAAGAGTGCGCCGAGTGGTCTGGGTAAACCCTTTGCTGGGGCAAGAGTCGTACACACCCAGCACTAAGAGCATGCAAGCGGTTCTGCCGCTTATAGATGTGTTTGCACCGGGTCATAATCTTGAAAGTCTTGCTGCGCTTGAAGCGCCCTTGTCTCGAATTTAAGGCTGTTGACTGGCTATGAATAGTGAACAAAAGCAGTCAGAACCGCATAATCCAGTGGCCGTGGCCACGGTTATACAAGTGCAAGCGCCAAGCTCCGCCAAGCCTGGAGATAAAGCCTGGATTAGTGAAACCGGTGAGCTTGAAGGATGGGTAGGTGGTGGTTGTGTGCAGCCGGCTATTATCAAGTTTTCAGATCAAGTGTGTCAATCTGGGCAACCTTGCTTGTTGAGAGTGGCACCTGATGGGCAATGGGATGCCATTGCAGGTATGGCTGAATTTGCATCAAGCTGTCTTGGTCGTGGGTCAGTTTTACTTTTTATCGAGCCTTTGAATACCAAACCTACATTATGTGTAATGGGAGAGTCATTGGTGGCTCGAAGAGTGGCCGATCAAGCGGTGAATTTAAACCTCAATGTTGTCATGCAAGCGCCCGGTATTGATAACGACAGTGTGTCTAATCAGGTCACCATAACGAATGCATACGAACAGGTTAAGGCTGACTACATCGTTATCGCAACTCAAGGAAAGGGTGACAAGCAGGCTCTGATGAGCGCTTTGGCTTCTGATTGCCAGACTATCAGAATGGTTGTCAGTTCCAAGAAGCTTGCTGCGCTTAAATCGCTATTAAGTTCAGATGGTGTTGAGCAAGCCAATTTGGACAGAATAACAGGGCCCGCGGGTCTACGCATTGGTGCAAAACTACCTGAAGAGATCGCGTTAAGTGTGTTGGCAGAAATTATACAGCTGCGTCGTAGCGTAGGTGCATCGATGAGTGATGACTCAACTGAGCTGGTCACCAAGCCTGCATCACAGTCGTCATGCCAGGCAAGCACGATTTCGGAGAATAAAAAGAGCAGCGGTTGCTGTAATGACTGACACCAATAACACTGAATTGAACGATCCCAACACAGGTTCAGTGTGCGCTGTTGGCAAGAACATGGCAGCCATAGTATTGGCCGGTGGTTTATCCCAGCGCATGGGGGAACACAACAAATTGCTACTGGAGGTAGATGGCCAATCACTATTGAGAGGGTGTGTCGGCGCTGTATTAGAGGCGGGAGTCGGTGAGATCATTGTGGTGTTAGGCCATGAGAGTGATCAAATACAAGCTCAGATCGCTGATCTTAATTTGCCTTGTGTGTTCAACACTGAATACCAAGGGGGGCAGATGACGTCGGTACAGTGTGGTTTGAACGCAATCAGTGGCAGCAAACAAGCTGTGATGATCTGTTTGGCTGATCAACCGCTGATTAAAGCAAATCATATTAAACAGCTAATAACAGCATTCGAAAACTTGCCTGACGATAAAAACATCGTCGTTCCTATGGTAGATGAAAAGCGCGGTAACCCTGTGATCATCCATGAGCTGGTGCGCCAAGAAGTGGTACACCACGGTGGCAACCCGGGTTGTCGAAAATTCATCGATAACCACCCTGAGCAAGTGCATTGGCTGCAGGTCAACGATGTGGCTTTCACCACCGATATTGATACAAAAGAAGAATTTGAACAGTTAATAGAAGCGTTGGCGCAGCCTAAAACAGCTCCAGCTGATAAGAAACCAAAAACATGAATCCTGCAGTACTACGTACCATCGCTGAATTTCAACAACATAACAAACCATACGCGATTGGTACTGTGGTCGAGGTTGTTGGTTCTACATCGGCTAAAACAGGTTCAAAAATTATAATTGATCAAGATGGTGTGGTCATCACAGGCTGGGTGGGCGGTGGTTGTGCCGAATCCACCGTATGTATGGAGGCTGTTGCCTGTATAGAATCACAACAAGCGACGATGGTGGATATTGATATGGACGATGAAGTGCTTGGCGCTGGTATGCCATGTGGTGGTCATATGCGCGTTTTTGTAGAGCCTATTTCAGTGAGTCCAACGCTATGGATCATGGGCCATGGTGAAGTGGCAGAACAATTATGTCGAAGTGCAACCGTGCTCGGATTCGTCGTGGTGGTGAACGATCCAGGTGCGACTGCGGATAAATTTCCCGATGCACAGCGCATTGTGGTTGACGATATAGACTATGACCAGCTTACCCCGGAACGTGAAGATTATGTTGTGATAGCGACTCAACATAAAGGGGATCACGAGTCTGTTACCAAGGCATTAGATTCCGATGCGCAATACATCGCTCTTATTGCCAGCCGTAAACGTTCGGGTTTGGTACTGGAGTATTTAGAGAATAAAAATTACAGCAAGGCCGATATGCAACGTGTAATAGCCCCCTGTGGTTTGGATTTAGGTGCGCGCACCCCAGTTGAAATCGCATTGAGTGTGATGGCCGAAATTGTGATGTTACGGCGTCAGGGGAGTGGTGTCAGGCTCAACGGTACTTTAAATGACAAGGGGAAATTAACAGCGCCAGCTGGTGAGCTGAGTGCGTCATTAAAAGAGCATGTGTAATCAAAAGTCAAATCACTTGAAGCATCAGTTACCTTTACCTGACAAAGCTGATTTCCCCATATTTGAACGATACCCCCGCCTAACTTACCTTGACTCTGCAGCCACTTCGCAAAAACCACGCTGCGTAATTGATGCTATTAGCGGCTGTTATGAACACAGTTGCGCACCCATACATCGAGGCTTGTACGATTTGGCTGCGTCTGCCAGTGAGCAATATGAGCAAGCACGAGACGATGTGGCTGGGTTCATTAATGCGCCAAATGCACAGGATTGTATATTTACGCGTAGCGCAACGGAAGCAATCAACCTTGTCGCGTTCGGTTGGGCACAACCACGTTTGAAGGAGATTGATGAAATCTGGGTGAGTGATATGGAGCATCATGCTAACTACTTGCCCTGGCAACGCGTGTGCAAAGAAACAGGTGCAAGCTTACGTTCGATACCGGTTTCCACCCAAGGTGAGTTGCAGATTGATGACAACTTGCTGTTTTCAAGTAAAGTAAAACTGATTGCTTTAACTCACGTGTCGAATGTATTAGGGTGCATCAACCCTATAGCGAAAATCACCGAAAAAGCGAAACAAGCTGGCATTCCAGTTCTGGTTGATGCCTGCCAGGCAGTCGGTCATATACCAGTTGATGTACAACAACTCGATTGTGCGTTCCTGGCGTTCTCAGGCCACAAGATGTATGGCCCAGAAGGGATTGGCGTCTTATATGGTAAGCAAGTCTTTCTGGAACAGTGCGAACCGATGCTTCTAGGGGGCGGTATGGTAGATACGGTATCCGTCAGTGAGTCACATGGGAAAAGAAATTCAGGCAGTCGCTGGGCTGCTTTACCGGCTAAGCTAGAAGCAGGGTCGCCTCATTTATCTGGCGCGGTTGGATTGTCTGCCGCTATTAACTATGTCAAAGGCATTGGAGTACACACGCTACATGAGCATTCCTCCAAACTGGCTCAACAGGCCAGGGCGGCTCTGGATTCTTTAGACGGAGTCACAGTACTTGGCCCCCAGACTACTCGCGACCAGCTGCTCAATGAGAACGTAGGAATAGTCTCTTTTGTACTTGATGGTGTGCACCCGCACGATGTCGCTCAAATAGCCGCTGATAACGAGCTTGCCATGCGGGCAGGTCATCACTGCGCGCAGCCATTAATGCACGCTCTAAAACTTGATAGCACCTTGAGAATAAGCTTTGGTGCTTACAACAATGAAGACGACATTGCTGTGGTGCTTGCAGCGTTAAAGAATGCTCAAGTTGTTTTTAAACAATAGCCATAGTGATATGAACACTCAAAATAAAAAATCGATATATCAGAAACAGCTGCTTGATCATTTTCATAATCCGCGTGGTAAAGCTGATCTCACAAGCCTGGATATTGTCAGTAAAGGGCATAATCCGATGTGTGGAGATGAAATAAATGTAGGCTTGTTTGTCAATGCATATGGTGTGGCAGACATTCGGTTTCGTGGGCGAGGCTGCTCTGTTTGTCTTGCCTCAGCCTCAATCATGGTTGAGACATTGTCGGGTTTGGATGTTGAAATTGTTAAAGTTGAGCATATTAAATTCGTTAATTGGATAACGAATAAAACCGATCATGAACCAATAAACACATCGGTCATCGCGCTGGATGCCGTGCGGCTACTACCGGCTCGGAAGCGTTGTGTAATACTGGCCTGGGAAGCGCTGGGTGAATCGCTTGATAAGTTGGGTGGGCCGTCTTCCATAGAAAATTAACAAACTAAATTGGTTGGTGAATAAAGAGGACTCAGTGTTTACTGAAGTTCCTTCGCAATATCTTTGGTTTGCTCGTATAAGCGGCGAAATAGCGTGTGTGATTTTTCTAACGCTGGGTGGGAGCAAGCCGTGATGTTTTTAGAAACGGGGTTCCAGTTTGCTATGTCCCTGCGTTCGACGGCACCAATCGCCAGTGCGGCCAAAAACGCATCTCCGTAGCTAGCTCCTATCGTTTTATCACAAACAATCTGGTCAATTCCGGAAATGTCCGAGGTGGCTTGTAACCAAATCTCGTTTTTGGTCCCTCCACCAACGGCCAACAAGCGCTTGGGCGATTGACCAAGCTGTGCAAACGTATCGGTGACATGCCGAGTTCCGTGGGCTATGCCTTCGATCAACGCTCGATAAATATCACCACGTGTGTGCTTAAGGTTTAAACCAAACAACACACCACGCGCGCTAGTATCATGGATTGGGGTACGTTCACCAGAAAAGTAGGGCAGCATTAGTAATCCGTTGGCACCCGGTGGTGAGTCTGAAGCTTCCAGTGCCAGTGTTGCAAATGCATCTGATGCGGCCAAGTCTTTCGCAAGTTGATCGCGAAACCAATGCGTGAGGGTACCCGAGGTGGCAAGCCCCGCCATGGACGCATGCTCACCTTCAAACAACCAGGGCGCATACCAAATGCGAGCGTCAGAAACCTGATTTGCAGCGCGCAAAATAATGAATATAGTGGAGCCGTACATCATCATCATATCGCCTGGCTGATCTACGCCAACCGATATCGCCTCAGCTGCGGCATCAATGGTGCCCGTGGTCACGGGTGTGCCAATAGCCAACCCCGTTTGAGCAGCCGCTTTTTCAGTGATTGTCCCCGCAATTTCGTTTGACCACATTAAACGAGGCAATTTTTCCAGGTCGATAATGTCATTGGCTAAACCATCGTCCCAGCGTTGTGTTCTAACATCGTAAAGTGGTGCAAAGTTGGCGGCCGTATAGTGATCAATTACAACTTCATCGGTAAGTCGCTGTACCAGGAAACTGGTTGATGTGAGGACTTTAGCGGTTTGAGTATAAATCTCAGGCCGTTGCTGTTTTAACCATAGAATTTTTGGGCCAACTGATTGCGAGGTCAATGCGTTGCCGCAATGTTCAATAATCTTGTCTACACCGATGCGATCGCTGAGTTCTTGCACTTGCGCTTCAGCGCGGCCATCCACGCCGTAAAGCACACCGTTCATTAAGGGTATGCCGTGTGCGTCAACCGGCAGCATACAAGGACCGATAGCGCTGCATGCAAGCGCTACAATTTCATTAGGGTTAATGCCGCTGTCTTGTAAGATTGCTTTACAGACATAGACAAAGTCGCCCCACCAATCTTCTTCTGGTTGGTGTTCAGCCCACCCTGGTTCGGGTACCAGCATTTTGTGCCCGCGAGCAGCCTGTGAACGAATAGCGCCAGATTCGTCAACCAGCACAGCTTTGGTTTCATAAGTCCCGATATCAATGCCAAGCGTATACGCCATCAGTAGTAATCGTCCTTATCCAAAAAAAAGAATTTTAGCCATGCGCAACGTGGTGTCTTTTGGCTGACACGCTTAGTATGACTACTTGACCACGTTTTTTTAGCTGGCATCCGGCGGTAGAACGCCTTTGGTTAATATAAAGCAACCGTAAAAACGACGTTCACCTGTAGTAATTACTGCATAGGCATTCTTCGCACGATCATAAAACGCAAACCGCTCCACTGAAACCATTGGCCATGACTTTCCTTCTGCGGCATCAATCGCACTCTGAACCTCTTGCTGCACATCTGGTATTTCATCTGGGGCACCAATGATTTCCATTCTTTGTGCTGCATCATCGGCGAACGTATCCAGCGGCATGACTGACAATATGGCTTGTGTCGCCCGTGCAGCGGAGACACCATCGATGCGCAACAGCCGGCCCAATGTGGTTTCTCTTGCTACTGAGTCGGCAGGAAAATTTGTATCAGTTACAACCAGGTAGTCACCATGGCCCATGGCACGCAATGCGTATAGTGTGTCGGCGTTTAGTATTGGATCCAAATTTTTGAGCATGGCTATTTCCTTAGCGAGTCTTGGTTTTAGTTAAGTTTGCGTGCCTTGGTTGATTGATATAGAAAAGAGTGGCAGGCTAAGCAAACTGTTTTAGTACACTTGGGTCGCGTCCCGCTCAATCGTTAATTAGTCGAGCACGACGGTGCCATTCGGTGAGCTTAGTTCGAATGACAAACCGCTATTTCCTGCTTGCACTTCGGCTAAATGGTCTACTTTCAGTGTTTTCAATATAGCGCTAAGCGCATCTGGATCAGGATGACTAAGTTTTACCGTGTTCAACTGAACGCCTAAATCCTGCTGCCCCGTACTTGGATGCGGGCCCGGTGACCATTCAATGAATGCAGGTAACAGCCCGTCCATAGCTAAGCTGCCATCTTTCGGTACCGTCAAGCGCCAAGAACGATCCCCGCGCGTAAAAAGAACCACCTCACCAAGATCGACCGGGCTTGTAGCAATCACTTCATCCAGATTATCGGTTCCGACAACCCAGCAAAGCGCACGTGCACGTTCTTTTAAGCGCAGCTGCGTTGCGGGGTCATCAAGTGTAAACCAGCGTACTCTTCCCGGATCGGCGGCATCAGGATCAATTGCAATAAGCTCGAAAAAGCTCTCATTACCCGCTTGCATAACGCAGTTATGGGTACTCATCGCAACATGTTTACTGCCGCTTGGAATAACAACGCCAAGCTGCTGCTCCATGTCTTTGGTGCCTTGTTCAAGGCTATCTGCGCCAATGGCGAAGTGGTCGATTTTGTATATCAATGCTGACTCCAGGCATGTTGGGACGTCGATTTCTCATGCCAAATTAATTAGATAGAATGAGAGTGTGCGAACATGAATATGTTGACGCATCTCGTACGCAGGTGCAACATATCAGCTCCCTTCGCCGCTATTGTGAGGAGTTTTTCACCATGCAGGTCACTGACGCCATATCACTGTGGGATGCGTCTGCCGAAGAGCGTGACTACCAAGCCCCGCTGGATTCCGATGCTGTGGTCGATGTTGCTATTGTTGGTGGTGGATTTACTGGCCTTTCTACAGCCTTGCATTGTGCAGAAAAGGGATTGTCGGCTCATGTGTTGGAAGCAAAGCAAATTGGTTTTGGCGGTTCCGGACGTAATTGTGGGTTGGTCAATGCAGCGCTATGGCTCCCGCCGCAAAAAGTCAGGGAAAAACTGGGTACTACCTACGGCCCTCGTTTTATCAAGAAATTTGGCAACGGCCCCGAATATGTTTTTTCATTAATAGAGAAGCACCAGATGCGCTGCGAGGCAACGCGAACTGGAACCATACACGCAGCGCATGGGCCAAAAGGGTTAAAAGATCTACAAGAGCGTCATCAGGAATGGCAACGCCTTGGAGAACCAGTTGAGCTGCTTGATCGCGAAAGGGTGTCGGAATTAATCGGTACACACAGGTTCTACGGCGGCCTGCTCGATCATCGTTGCGGCACTATCAATCCAATGGGATATTGCCGCGGTCTTGCAAGAGCGTCACTGGGCGCTGGTGCGAGAATCAGTACGGGGGTTCAAGTTACCCGCTTGCATCGTGAACATAATCAATGGCGTGTGGAAACCGATCAAGGTGCGTTAAAGGCGAAGGCCGTTGTATTGGGGACAAATGCTTATACAGACGAGCTATGGCCATATCTAAATCGTAGCTACACCTTGATACATTACTTCCAGCTGGCGAGCAAACCGCTCGGGCCCGAGGCTGATTCGATACTTCCCGGGCGGCAAGGTCTATGGGATACAGGGCAAATCATGTTTAACATTCGCCGCGATGCCTTTAATCGATTGTTGGTGGGGTCGATGGGTAAGGTTGTTGGCAGTAAAGACAGTGGCCTTTCACATCGATGGGCTCGAAAACAAATCGCAAGAATTTTTCCTTTTCTTGGGCCAGTCGAATTCGAAGAGGCCTGGACGGGCCAGATCGCCATGACACCTGATCATTTGCCACGGATTCATAAGCTCGATACAAACCTCTATACACCGATCGGATACAACGGGCGGGGTATTACCACAGGGACCATGTTTGGTGAGACGATGGCGGATCTTCTCACAGGCATGGATGAGGCCGATTTACCACTGCCAATCACGAAACTAACGGCTGTGGCAAGCGCTCGCTTCATGACACGTATGTACCAGTCAGCGTTTACTGCAAATCAGATAGTGAAGGCGATCTGATTAATTCTGAAATCCTTTTCGAGCCCAATTTACTATCAAATTGTCGTTTTTCGGCTATTGGATGCTTGACAGCTATCGACCGCCGTTTCAGCAGTGTGAAAATGGCTGGTGTTGGTGTAAGGTGTATAAGCGGCGTTACCAGCCAACACAGAGAATTTCTGATTCTGTTTTTAGTGTCTGAAAATAATTCCGGACGCTAGTCGAATTTTGTCAATCAGGCGTGCTTCGTTGCAAACTGGAACGCATGGTTAATTGGTATCTGAAAATTGGAGGAAACAAGCACATGATATCGTTCATAAAACATTCCCTTGCCAGCATTGCCGCCGGTTCGGTATTGGTAGTTGCATCTTCTTTTAATCTCGCTATTGCAGACAATGGCGATACCCTTAAAGCCGTTACCGATCGCGGCAGCTTGCTGTGTTCAGGTCACAACGGTAGTTTCCCACCATTTGTTCAAGTAACAGATGACAACGAATGGAGTGGTTATGACATCGACTACTGTCGCGCTCTCGCTGTTGCCGTTTTAGGCAGCGATGAAAATCTGAAGGTAGTACCTATCAGTTGGGCTCAACGATTTCCTTCACTGCAATCTGGTGACATCGATGTCGTGATCAAAGCGACAGGCTGGACAATGGGGCGTGACACTGAACTCGGTATACAATTTTCCGTACCTTACTTTGTTGGTGCAACCAATGTCATGATGCCAAAAGAATTGGGTGGTACGGATCCCTCGATTCTTGAAGGCGGATCATTGTGCGCAAACGCGGGTACCTCTACAGAGCGGCTGGCAGCAAACTTCTTTAAAAGTCGCGGAATCGAAATTGAGATGATCACGTTCGAAAAAAGCGAAGAGACGCGTGATGCTTATTTTGCAGGTCGATGCGATAGTCTCGTAGGTTGGGGGCCTAATCTTGCGGTGACGCGACAAAGTGCCGACAATCCAGACGACCATGCCATGATGAACGTTGCACTGGCATTAGAGCCAGAATCGGCTGCGATGCGGCAGGGCGATGATAATTGGGTCGATATCGTGAACTGGATGTTTGCTGTCACCTGGATCGCTGAGTCTAAAGGAATAAATTCAGGTAACGTCGATGATCACAAAGCCAATCCTGAAGACTCCACCGTCGAAAAACTTCTAGGCGTGACGCCTGGTATCGGTGAAAGGCTAGGCCTATCAGATGATTGGGCTTATCAGGTTATCAAGCAAGTGGGTAACTCTGCTGAGATATTCGACAGAAATATTGGTGGCGAATCTGTTTATAACCTTGATCGTGGCTTAAACGCGCTTTGGAGTGATGGTGGCGTTATCGTTCCGATGATTCTCGACTAAAAACTATCCGCGAGTGTTGTCTCGCTCAGCTAAACGATTGCTGAGCGAGACTTTTCGGTTTTTGAACTTCCCACAATAATGTCCGCATTGCTCAGAAATCGTAAGTTCCGTGAGGGTGTCCTCCAAGCAGTCCTGGTCTCTGTTGTTGCCGTGCTGCTTATAGCAATGGTAATCAATACTCGTGCTACGCTTGAAGCACAAAGCCTGACCACGGGTTTCGGTTTTTTAGAACGCTCAACTGGTTGGGATTTTTCCTTTTCGGTACTGCCGTATTCAATCAGTGACACCTACAGCAAAACGCTGACGATCGGAATTCTAAATACGCTGCTACTGGGCTTTCTTGGGATATTCTTCGCGACCCTGATCGGCGTGTTAATTGGCTTGATCCGAACATCGAAAAATAAGCTTTTATCCCTTATTGGGACAGTGTATGTAGAGATATTCAGAAACGTTCCGCTAATTTTACAAGCGGTATTCTGGTATTCAGTAGTGACACATCTGCCGCGTCCAAAGTCGGCGTTCTCATTCGCTGATGTCGCCTTCTTAAGTGGTAGAGGTTTGTATTTGCCTGTTCTGAATATAGGCGTGCCGGCTTTTTTAATGATGCTGGCGCTCGTGATTCTATGGCTTGTTTTTCTGATCAGCACTCAGGGCATTGCTAGAAATAGCGTCTACTTTAAACGCTTAAAAATTGCCGTTTGGTGCGTATTACCTGTTCTGTTAGTGCTTATAGCCTGGTTTGCCCACGCCCCAGGTTCGCCTGTTTTTAATATCCCGCAACTGAAAGGTCTGAACTTCAGAGGTGGGCTTCGCATGCCACCAGAGCTTACGGCACTGGTGATTGCCATCGGGCTTTACGGCGGTGCCTATATAGGAGAGGTTGTAAGAGCCGGGTTGATGTCAGTACCAAAAGGTCAGATCGAGGCAGGCTTTGTTAATGGTTTATCTCCCCGGTCTGTATTCACCCGTATCAGGCTGCCACTTGCAGTGCGGGCGGTGCTGCCTTCACTGACCAACCAGTATGTGCAGTTAATGAAAGCAACGACCATTGGTATTGTTGTTGGCTTCTCTGATTTCTTTTTTATTATTTCCACCTCGATAAATCAAAGCGGCCAGACGCTTGAACTACTGTCGATTCTAATGGCAGGGTTCCTGATGATTAATTTGTCCATCGCTTATGTCATGAACTCAATTAACCGTCGCATCGCTATCAAAGGTTATGAGGTGAAAAACTAGCGATGGAAATAACTGCCCCAAAAATCTCAACCCGCAGCAGAATAAAAAAAGCGTACTTCAATTCGCCTTTGGACTGGCTGATCTCGGCACTGTGTGCATTTGTGATTGTGTACCTGGCGTATAAATTTATCGATTGGGCTTTCCTGTCGAGTATTTGGGCGAAAGAAGACGAGCCGCTGTGTAAAGAGGCGGGCGGTGCCTGCTGGTCAGTCATTGACGCCAGACACCGCATAATATTATTTGGACTGTTCCCGTTTGAGGAACATTGGCGTTCAAGCCTTGCCTGTGTAGTCATGATTGCAACCATTGTCGCCTCATGCTTTCAGTGGTTCTGGACTGGGCTTAAATTGAGTCTGCTTTGGGTCATCGGTTTCGGATGTTTCTATATTCTGATGCACGGCGGTGTTTTTGGCCTCACTGTTATCACCCCAGAGCGCTGGGGAGGCCTGGCGTTGACGATCTTTATTTTTGCTGCCGTTTCGATCATTGGCATGCCACTTTCCATTGTGCTCGCATTGGGTAGACGGTCAAGCTTACCGGTGGTTTCAAAAATGGTAGGGTTATTTATTGATTTCTTTCGGTCACTTCCATTACTGACTATTCTCTTTACAGCCGCTGTGATCACGCCGTTTGTGCTGCCCGGATGGTTGCAGGGTGACAAGCTGTATAGGGTCATATTCGGGTTTGCGATTTTCTTCGCTTGCTATCAGGCAGAGAATATAAGGGCGGGCTTACAAGCCATTCCTTCGGGGCAGGATGAGGCCGGATTAACACTGGGTTTGAGTTATTGGCAACGCGTTGGTCGTATACAGCTACCACAAGCCTTTCGCAACTCTCTGCCGTCTATTGTCAATCAGTTTGTAATTACTTTTAAGGAGACCTCTATTGTGACCATTGTGGGTTTCTTTGAGATACTGGCTTCTGGCCATGCGGCGTATGGCACTGGAGAATGGACACCACACTATGTCGAAGTCTATGTGTTTATCGCCTTAATTTATTTCGTTTTTGTGTTTTCACTTTCCCGATACGGCGCATACCTTGAGAACAAGCTACGAGTAGGCCATGGATAATAATAATCGATCAAGCGCTGTCAGCATGTTGCAAGTGAATAAATGGTTTGATGACTTCCATGTGCTGAAAAATATCGACCTCAATGTAGAGCTGGGCGAGAAAATAGTCATATGTGGCCCTTCGGGGTCGGGCAAATCCACACTGATCCGTTGTGCCTGCAAGTTGGAAGATCATCAAAGAGGTACGATAAAAGTATTGGGAACCGAGCTAAACGATGACATTGCCAATATCGATGAGATTCGACGTGAAGTTGGCATGGTGTTTCAGCAATTTAATTTGTTTCCTCACATGACGGTACTCGAAAACTGCACGTTAGCACCGATGCTGGTGCGAAAGCTTGGTCGCCGAGATGCCGAGAAAGTCGCGATGCAGTTTCTTGAAAAAGTTCGCATCCCTGAGCAAGCGGCCAAATACCCGGGTGAGTTGTCCGGTGGGCAGCAACAGCGCGTAGCAATAGCGCGTTCACTGTGTATGAATCCGAAAATCATGCTGTTTGACGAACCAACCTCTGCGCTTGATCCGGAAATGATTTCGGAAGTGTTGGATGTTATGGTGTCACTGGCGGAGGAGGGTATGACCATGCTGTGCGTCACTCACGAAATGGGTTTTGCCAGACGTGTGGCAGATCGGGTTATCTTTATGGATGAAGGTGAGATTGTTGAACAGAATGATCCAGTGAATTTTTTCGATAACCCAGGCAACGAACGTACACGTTTGTTTCTCAGCCAAATTCTCCAGCATTAGTGATCATGTCCGCTAAGCCAGCTCAAGAGAATACGTCACCCAATATTCTTTTGGTGATGGCAGATCAGTTAACTGCTTTTGCGCTATCGAGTTATGGCAACAAGGTAAGCAAAACACCGAATATAGACGCACTATCAAAAGCATCGGTGGTATTTGACAATGCTTATTGCAATTACCCCTTGTGCGCGCCGTCTCGTTTCGCCTTGATGAGTGGTCGCTTGCCTTCAAGAATAGCCGCTTATGATAATGCAGCTGAATTCTCAGCATCGGTACCGACACTTGCGCATTATCTTCGAGATGCAGGCTACTACACCTGTTTGTCGGGAAAAATGCACTTTGTTGGCCCTGATCAACATCACGGGTATGAAGATCGCTTAACCACCGAAATTTATCCGGCAGACTTTTCCTGGACACCGCCACAGAGTTACGACACATTAGTCGATCCTGAATTTGCTCAGAATGACGGGCCTGCACCTGGTGTATCAACGGTTGAGACGATCACTGATGCCGGGCCAAAGGTACGCTCCATGCAGATGGATTACGACGATGAAGTGGCCCACCGTGCGTGTCAGCATTTATACGATAGATCGCGAGGGAACGATTCCCGACCGCTGTTTATGACAGTCTCTTTCACCCAGCCTCATGACCCTTACGTTTCTCGAAAAGAATTTTGGGATCTCTATCAAGATGAAGAAATAGATGAACCTCGTGTTGCAGCCATTGCACTGGATGAGATGGATGCACATAGTCGATCACTGCATTTTCACTATAGTCTTGACAAATTCACGGTAACGGATTCGATCTATCGGCGTGCTCGACACGGGTACTATGCAATGATCAGTGATATCGATCAAAAGATAGGCCAGTTATTATGCACTCTCAGAGAGTGTAATATGGATAACAACACCGTAGTGCTTTTTACATCAGACCATGGCGATATGGTAGGTGAACGCGGGTTGTGGTTTAAGAAAAACCTGTTTGATCCAGCTGTTCGTATACCGATGATGATGCACTGGCCAGGAAAGCTCCAGCCGAGCCGTGTTTCAACGCCAGTGTCATTGCTTGATGTGTTGCCAACCTTTCTAGATGTCGCTGCCGTATCAGATAATGCCCTGACTACTGATATAGAAGGCCAGAGCCTTTTAGAGCGAATGGATAGCAAAGCCTTACAAAAACCTATTTGTGCAGAGCATCTAGACGGAGCTACCTTAGCGCCACGAGTGATGCTGCGTGAGGGGAATTTGAAGATGGTTCACTCGCAGGCCTATCCCACCCAGCTGTACAATTTGGATGATGATGCTGACGAGTTGCATAATCTGGCAGCACATCCAGACTGGAACGCCGCCGTTCAAAATCTGCTGGAAAAAGTGAATTCCATGTGGAATCTTGATCAGTTAAAGCACGACGTAATCGCGAATCAGAAAATGCGGCAATTATTGATGAGATCGCTAAGCAAGGGGCGAAAGCGGCATTGGGAACATTATCCGAATCCACAACGGGACTCCACAATGTGGGTTAGGGAAGGAGACTATTTTCCTGAAGTTGAACAACGTGGTTACTTAGATTACCCAAGCGAATAGTGATTTTTTAAAATGCTATTGCATAAGAAAGTCACCCAATGACAATCCATACAGATGTGGCAGTTATCGGTGCGGGTAGTGTTGGCATTGCCGTGGCCTACTATCTAAAAAAATTAAAACCAACACTTCAGGTGTCGCTGATTGATAGTGAGCTGCCATTATCGCTTACCTCTTCAGTATCTGGTGAGAATTTTCGTAATTGGTGGCCACATCCTGTTATGAAATCCTTTATGGATCGATCTATTGATTTACTGCATCAATTGAATCTGGAATATGGGGCGATAATCAATAGTAATTCAGGATATTTGCTTGCGACACGTGATTCGAATCCAGACGCATTGATTGAAAACCTGCAGTCCACTTTTCAAGGTGACAATGATGTTCGGTTACATGTGAGCGAAAATGCCTACAAAAAAGCATTGCTGTCCTATGACAATGGTGTCGATATTATACAAACGCCTTCAATCATACAGGGAATATATTCTGATTTTGACAATAGCTTGAAAACACTGGTACACATTCGTAGAGGTGGCAGTATTTCGGCAAATGAGCTAGGTAACAGGCAGCTTAAATTCTTCAGGGAAAATAACGGTCGTTTGATCCAAGCCGATGTCATCGATATTGAGTGTGGCAAAGCATTTAATATAAAAACAAAAGCTGGCGCTAGCGTTGAAATCATGAGCGCAGAAAACTTGGTCAATGTGGCTGGGCCGTTTGCACAAAATATTTCAACAATGCTTGGCGTAAGCTTACCTATTTCGAATGTCTTACAGCAGAAGATCGCATTTGCGGATACTGCAAGCGCTGTCGACCGAGCGCAACCATTTACAATCGACCTTGATTCACAGAATATTGGCTGGAATGAAGATGAGCGGGAGTTATTAACGCAGGATTCAGAGCTGGCCTTTTTGTTAGAGGAGCTACCAGGTTCGATTCATTGCCGGCCAGATGGGGGAGCACATAGTAATCGAATAAAACTGGGTTGGGCGTACAACAACACACAGACAAATGCAACAAGACATCCGGCGCTCGATAATCATTTTCCTGAGGTTGTGTTAAGAGGTGCAGCCAGAATCAATCCGAAATTGAACGCCTACTTGGATAGTTTTCCGCAAGACTTTAGCCACTATGGCGGGTACTACACGATGACCGAAGAAAACTGGCCGTTGATAGGAGCCACGGATATCCCTGCTTATTACGTTGCCACAGGCTTGTCTGGTTTTGGCACAATGGCGGCTTGTGCGGCTGGTGAGTTAGCCGCCTTGAGTGTATTGGGTCAGGATTTGCCAGGTTATGCCAGCGCGCTGTCTTTACAGCGGTACACTGACCACGCGTTAATGAATGAGATTGCCGCGTTACAAAGTCGTGGGATTCTGTAATATTGACAAGTCGCTTGCACGGCCATGAATCCTGATTCGGAAATTAGTTTCGTACGTTTACGCGTTTCATTATGATTGCTCGACTATAGCCAAGAGTGCCTCAACTTCGCTGCGCCGATCTGTTTTGCGCCAGCTAAAACACTCTGATCGGTTGCCGCTTTAGATCTTACTCTTCAACAACAGACCAGGGTGAGTCATCTGAAGTAGCCCATCTGGACATGTATCGAACGCCTGTTCGTATCAATTAATTGCTGCGACGATCCACCACCCGCACAGCCTTCCCTTGACTACGTGCCACCTCACCCGTTTTACAAACTTCTATAACTGAGCTGGTGCCGATAACATTCTTGATATGTTGCTGGAGCTCTTTTGCAGATTGCTGCGCGTCTTTATCACTCATTGCCGCGTCTGCCGGTTCTACTTTCACTGTCATCACATCAAGCCTTTCTGCTTTTGTGAGTTCAATTTGAAAGTGTGGCGCCAGTGATTTAACTTTCATCAGCTGCTCTTCAATTTGTGAGGGAAATAAATTCACACCACGTAAAATGATCATATCATCGCTTCGGCCTGTTATCTTTTCCATACGCCGCATCGAGCGTGCAGTGCCGGGTAATAATCGTGTTAGGTCTCTTGTGCGATAACGTACGATAGGAAAGGCTTCCTTGGTTAATGACGTAAATACCAATTCACCATGCTCGCCAGCTGCAACTGGCTCACCGGTATCAGGGTTGACTATCTCCGGGTAGAAATGGTCTTCCCAAATGGTCGGGCCATCTTTAGTTTCTACACACTCATTGGCAACGCCTGGGCCCATAACCTCAGAGAGGCCATAAATATCCACGGCGTGCATATCAAATGCCTGTTCGATTTCTTCACGCATGGCGTTGGTCCATGGCTCTGCTCCAAAAATACCGACTTGCAAAGGGCTTTCGCGCGGGTCTAAACCCTGTGCGTTAAAAGCGTCCAATATCGACAGCGCATAGGAAGGGGTCACCATTATCGTCGTAGCCCCAAAGTCTTGAATTAATGTGACCTGGCGCTCTGTCATACCACCGGAAACCGGAACCACCGTGCAGCCGAGTTTTTCAGCACCATAATGTGCACCAAGACCACCTGTGAACAAACCATAGCCATAAGCCACATGCACAACATCACCTGCGCGGGTTCCTGACGCGCGCAGGCTTCGGGCGACAAGATCGGCCCAGGTGTTAACGTCGTTTTCGGTGTACCCGACGACTGTGGGTTTTCCAGTGGTACCAGAAGATGCATGAATTCTACTCACCTGCTCGCGAGGAACAGCAAACATACCGAATGGGTAGTTATCACGCAGATCCTGCTTAACGGTAAAAGGAAATTTGGACAGATCTTCAAGTGTATTTAAATCGTCAGGATGTACGCCATGGTCTGCAAAGCTCTTTCGGTAGTGCGCTACGTTGTCGTAGGCATGGCCGAGAGACCATTGCAGGCGTTGCAACTGCAGAGCTGAAATTTCATCTCTGGACGCTATTTCTATTGGATCGAGCGTGTCTTTTGCTGGGGTCAAGTCTTTCATTGAGATCCATAAATTAGAGTTTGTAAGTTAATGGTCTGTATTCGCAGAGCTAAGAGCGTTGCAGCGTTAATGTTTCCAGGTTGCAAGTCAGGAGTTATCTTGGATGGTATCGCCGTCGTTTTGCAACAATTTTCCCCGTACTGTTCTTGAGTAGCCGCGAAATTCGACGATGGGTTCCTTTTCAGCATTAATAATTTTTACATCGTATATGCCGTTTCGACCGAGCCGGGATACTTCGGTCGCGATCGCTAAAAGCTGCTCGCCTTGTTGAGCAGGAGCCAGATAACTAATAGTGCAGTGTTGTGCAACAGTGCGTTGATCGTACGTGTTGCATGCAAATGCAAATGTTGAGTCTGCAAGGGTAAACAGATAACCACCATGGCAACTGCCGAGCCCATTGATCATTTGATTAGTGACATTCATGGATATCTGTGCATGGCCAGGTTTGATTTCTTGAATTTCCATACCCAGCTGTTGTGAAGCCGTATCGCTAAGCCACATTTGCTTTGCACAAGCTTCCGCTACCGCTTGCTGATCATTGTAATCAATCATAGAAGCACTCTTTATTCACTGATGCCATATTGGTGTTGCATGAAGAAACTCATCGCTATTATGCAGCATCGAAATCTAATACAACATCATCGCTGCCAGGGCGAGTTTGGCAGGCCAGGGTATAGCCTGAATCTATTTCCCAGTCGGCAAGTGAAAAGTTGACATCCATCGCTGTTTTGCCAGAGGCTACTTTGCAGCGACAGGTGCAACACATGCCACCTGCACAGGAAAATGGTAAATCAAGGCCTGCGCGTTGTGCAGCCGCCAGAACGGTTTCATCTTTGACGTGAACGGTTTGTTCGGCACCATCTAGTATGATCGTAACAGGGGTACCTGATTTATCTTCATTTGATTTTCTGATCGGACGATCTACGGGTGCTGTATCGCCGGTGGTAAATAGTTCGAATTTGATTCGATCCTTTTTAACCCCAAGATCCTGTAAACCTTGCGAGCAGTTATCTATCATTTCTTTAGGGCCACATAGATAGATCGTATCGCACGCGATAACGTTAATTAAGCCAGCTTCATTAAAGCGCTTGAGTTTTTCTGCATCGATACGGCCATTGAGAATGTCGGCATCCTGCTTTTCAGCTGTAAGCAGGTGGGATAACGTAAAACGCTCGGTGTATTGGTTTTTAAGGTCATTAAGGTCTTCACGAAACATGATGCTCTTTGTATTGTGATTTCCATACAACAGGGTCAGACGACTGTTTGGTTCGTCCTTAAACACAGACTTCGTGATCGACAAGCACGGTGTGATGCCCGAGCCAGCGGCAATTAAAAGGTAATTGTGCTGACCGCCAATGTCGGCGGTAAAGCGCCCTTGAGGCGTCATCACCTGGAGTTGGTCACCGACGTTTAGAGTACAGGCAAAGTTTGAAAAACGACCGTTTTCCACTCGTTTGATGCCCACTTCCAATACGTCGTTAAGATGATAAGAGCAAATGGAGTAAGAGCGGCGTATATCTTCACTGTTAATGTCAGCACGTAATGTTAGATATTGACCTGGAACAAACGCGTAGTCGTTTTTTAGCTCTTCAGGAATCGCGAACGAGATTGCAACGCCATCGGCTTGTGGCCTGATTTGACTAATTGTGAGTGAATTGAACGTTGGCATTTTAATGACATTTAAAATATTCAAACGGCTCAAAACAACTGTTGCATTGATACTGAGCCTTGCAAGGGGTCGAACCAAATTCTGATACCTTCGTTGTATTGTCACTGTTACACATGGGGCAACTGATGACGGCTTTGGCAAACAGTATCTGTTTACTTGCCTGGCCCGTCTGAGGAGGTGCAATACCGTTGGCGCTGAGTTTCCGGCGACCTTCATCACTGATCCAATCGGTGCTCCACGGTGGTGATAGTGTTCTCTCCACTCGGGCTTTGAAACCAGCGGTTTGCAAGGCCGTCAGTACAGATTGTTCAATGACATCAAGCGCAGGACAGCCACTGTAAGTTGGTGAGACATAGGCAACCACTGTGTCATCGTGCAGTTCTACAGAACGCAAGATACCAAGGTCTTGAAGTGTTAAATAGGGAAGTTCCGGGTCGGCAACGTTAGCGGCAACTTGCCGAGCGGCTTCGAGATTGGGCTGATCTAACACCATAGCGCTACCACTGTGCACCGGGATAGGCGCGTTGTACGTATTGAAGCTCTGCTAACAGAAATCCAAAATCTTCAGTGTGTTGTCCGGATCGACCACCCGATTGTGGGAATGGAACCTCTGGTATGGTGAGCTTGGCTTCATTAAACACCTGCTTGACCGTATCTGTCCATTGAAGTTTTAAAGCCGTGATGTTTGGCAGTATGTCCGCTTTCATACACACCTGAAGCGCCGGAACCGCTTCAAAGAGTTCTTCGGTGTACGGGTGCAATGATTCAACCGCATCGGCCATTCTAAATGCACTTTCGTCCGTGCCATCGCCAAGCCGAACGATCCATTCGCCACAATGACGGATGTGATAAGCCACCTCTTTTACAGCTTTACCTGCAATGCCCGAGAGTGTCTTGTTGTCTCTTTTTGCCATGTCCTGCCAGAAAAGATGCATGAATGCTGCAAAATAAAATTGCCGTAGCATGGCGTGAGCAAAGTCTGTGTTAGGCCGTTCTACTAACAGGCAATTCGTGTACTCACGGTCCATACGCAAATACGCTATGTCATCTTCACTTCGACCTTTGCCTTCTAGTTCTGCGGCATACGAATACAACGCACGAGCCTGGCCGATAAGATCAAGGGCCATATTCGGCATCGAGAGATCCTCTTCAAGCATCGGTGCATGGCCGCACCATTCGGATAGTCGATGACCGAGTATAAGATGGTCATCCGCTAACACAATAACCGATCGTAACAGAGCCTCTTTTTGGGAGAGTTCAGCAACCGACATCACATGTGCCCAATATCATCGGGAATGTCGTAAAAACTGGGATGGCGATAAATTTTGTCGGCCGCAGGATCAAAATTCTGTTCGTTGTTGGCCGGGTCGCTGGCGATTATATTTGCAGCTGGCACTATCCAGATAGAGTTGCCTTCTTCGCGGCGCGTATAGACATCTCTTGCGGCTTGCATCGCCAATTCGGCATCGGCGGCGTGCAGGCTACCCACATGCTTGTGATGTAAACCGTTTCTAGGGCGAATAAACACTTCCCAAAGTGGGGTCAGGTTCGTTGACGCCATACTATGCGACCTTTGATTGTTGTTTACGGGCGTACGCCAGCGCAGCTTCACGGACCCATTCACCTTCATCCCACGCTTTTTTGCGTGCTCGGATTCTGTCTTTGTTCATCACGCCGTGGCCTTTAACCACGCGCCAAAACTCATCCCAATCTATCTCGCCAAAATCGTATCCACCTTCGCCGTCGTTTTTACTTTTGTTCCAGACAAGGTCAGGATCGGGTATCGATAAACCAATAAGTGTTGCCTGCGGTACGGTTGCGTCAACAAACTTTTGTCTCAGTTCATCGTTGGTGAATCGCTTGATTTTCCACTTCATGGATTGATCGGAGTGCTGGCTGTCGGTGTCTGACGGACCAAACATCATCAGTGATGGCCACCACCATCTATTTAATGCATCTTGTGCCATCTGTTTTTGATCATCATTACCTTCAGCCAATGTTTTAGTCAGTTCATACCCTTGGCGTTGATGAAAGCTTTCCTCTTTGCAAACGCGGATCATGGCTCTTGCATAAGGGCCGTAAGAACATCGACACAAGGGCACCTGATTCATTATGGCAGCGCCATCGACCAACCAGCCAATAGTGCCGATATCAGCCCAGGTAGGCGTGGGGTAGTTAAATATGGATGAGTATTTTGCGGTACCGTTGAGCAACTCTTCTGTCATTTGCTCGCGTGATACGCCAAGCGTTTCAGCCGCAGAGTAAAGGTATAAGCCATGACCACCTTCATCTTGCACTTTCGCTAGCAAGGCCACTTTGCGACGCAGTGTGGGTGCGCGGGTAATCCAGTTGCCCTCAGGCAACATGCCCACAATTTCCGAGTGTGCATGCTGACCGATCATGCGGATCAGGGTTTTCCGGTAAGCCTCTGGCATGGGGTCATTGGGTTCAATTTTTTCTTCGGCATCAATACGCGCCTGGAATGCGTCCAGGAATTCCTGAGTCTCTTCATTTTCTGTTTTGGCACCGATCAGACCTTGTGAGTACATCAGTAATCTCCGGTTGTTGGGCTCGAATTGCTGCGAAACGCTAATGCGTTCATCGGCAATACGTTACACAAATTGAATGATATTGAATAATCATGTAACATAATTGCGAAAAGATCAAGTGCTGTTTACGTAATGCAATGGAAACAGTCACGAATAACGCCACTCTGGCTTCAAATTTAGGATTAGTGTTGCATGCACGTTGAAAGCTATATAGCAGGTAACTGGGTTGCTGCGGGTAAAAACGCGCAGGATATTCACTCTGCCGTGACGGGGGATGTGATCGCACGTGCCGGATCCGATGCACTGGACAGTGATGCGATGCTGAGAAGTGCGCGCATGCAGGCTGGCCCCGAATTGCGCGCAATGACGTTTCATGATCGAGCCAAGCAGTTAAAAAAGCTTGCCACACTGTTAAACGAACACAAGGAAGCGCTCGCCGAATTATCGTTTCATACCGGTGCCACTCGCGCCGATTCTGCAGTTGATATTGATGGTGGTATTGGAACGCTCTTTGTGTTTGCTTCTAAAGCGCGTCGTGAATTGCCTGATGAGTGCGTGTTAACGGACGGTGATACAGAGCAACTATCGCGTAAGGGTACCTTTCTGGGGCAACACATCTATACCCCGAAACAAGGCGTGGTATTGCAGATCAATGCGTTTAATTTTCCCGTTTGGGGCATGTTGGAAAAATTAGCGCCTGCATTACTGGCTGGTGTGCCTTCGATCATTAAACCTGCAACGGTGACATCTTATTTAACCGCGGCCTGCTTTAAATTAATGGTGGAGAGCGAACTCTTCCCCCCTGGCAGTATGCAGCTGATTGCGGGTCGTCCTGGCGATTTAATGGATAAGCTCGGCTCGCAGGATATGGTCAGTTTTACAGGCTCTACATGCGCAGGTGTTTTAGTCGCAAAAGCTGCGGCTGATACGGTCAAACGTGTTCATC
>CAYSZH010000038.1:0-31011 GCA_964435305.1 uncultured Granulosicoccaceae bacterium | reverse complement strand
CGTAATGCGCCCCCATCGGGATATTCTGATTTTTTTAGCGGTTGCATAGGTGCTCCCATTTGTCGCTCAAATACGACGTTTTTACTGCCTCATAGTTAAGACACGCAATTCTTTGACCATTTCCTTGATTATTTAGTTTCTCAGCCAAAGGCATTTTCGTCCTCATTTTCAAGTTGACTTATATGCTGTTCGAACAAGGACAATTCGTCAGCGGTTTTTTCAGGATATTGCAAAGGTAACGATTCGAGTGTCTCGGCTACTATTTGCGCGACACAAAGCCGCATATACGGTTTGTTGTCTGCAGGAATGGCATACCATGGCGCGCATTCTCTGGACGTTTCGTTCATGACATCCTGATAGGCCGCCATATAATCATTCCATTTCACTCTCTCCGACAAATCCGTTTTAGAAAACTTCCAATACCGATCAGGAGTAGTCAATCGGCTCAGGAAACGTTTTTTTTGTTCCTCTGGTGACACGTTCAACCAAAACTTGATAATTACGGTGCCATTGTTTGCCAAATGAATTTCATGATCTCGCACCGACTCATAGCGCGCCTCCCACAAAGACTTTTCTTCAAAATCAGGCAGACTTTGGTTCTTTAAAAATTCTGGACGCACTCTGACTACCAGCAGCTCTTCGTAATAACTACGATTAAAAATACCAATTCGTCCACGCTCTGGTAATCGGGTGCTGCTACGCCAAAGGAAATCATGATCAAGTTCTTCAGCCGATGGTGCTTTAAACGAATGCACCTGGCACCCTGCCGGGTTAACACCACTCATAACAGCTCGAATCGTACCGTCTTTACCGGCCGCGTCCATGGCTTGAAAAACCAGCAGCACTGAGTAACGATTATCGGCATACAACTTACGTTGTAACTGACTTATTTTTCGAACCTGTTTTCTTAGCGCTTTTTCCAGGCTTTTTTTATTACCCGGCAATTCGCTTGGCGATGTTGTGTAATCGCCAATACGAAAGCTACCATCGAACGGCACTTGCAGTGCTTCTGCCGGGACCGTTATCACGCTTCTACCTCTACGCATTCGACACCGGTACCACGCATACTGCAATAGCCACCAGGATTTTTATGCAAATACTGCTGATGTTCATCTTCAGCAAAATAAAACTCAGGCGCATCAATAATTTCTGTGGTGATTGCACCCAGCCCTTTTCCTGTCAGTGCTTCTTGATACCGATCTTTGGACGCCATTGCCTGCACATGTTGCTGCTGATCGGCAGTGTAGATACCTGAGCGGTATTGGGTGCCTCTGTCTGGTCCTTGTTGCATACCCTGAGTTGGATCGTGGGATTGCCAGAATAGTTCAAGCAGGCGCGGATACGTAATCTCATCAGGGTCAAAAATGATGCGCACAACTTCGTTGTGACCGGTTAAGCCTGTGCAAACTTCTTCGTATATGGGGTTGGGGGTTATACCGGCTGCATAACCCACTGCCGTGCTGTATACACCAGGCTGCTGCCAGAACAAACGTTCAACGCCCCAAAAACAGCCCATTCCAAATACGGCGACCGCCATACCTTCAGGAAACGGCCCTTCCATCGGGTTGCCTGACACGCAATGCGAGGGTGCCACACGTAAGGCTACATCACGCCCTGGTAGTGCGTCCTTCGCCGTTGGCATCTCGGTTTTTTTGAACAATCCGAACACGTAATCCCTCATTCGCCTTGCAATGCGGTCGCAATGGGCTACCGCTCAACCTATGACATTACATAAGATTGCTTAAACGAAACTGAAAGAGAAACTACAACGGTGTTATTACACAGTTATTTACGCGAACTTTATGAAGAAATGTGTTGCATCCCTGCAACAGCTGCAAACAAAAGCAGACCGAGACAAAAATTAACAATGACGAATAGCCGAATTTTATTCAAGGCTGCACCCGCGGATGGCCAGTCCTCACCCTGGATCGCCACTTTGAATTTGGGATATATGCGGTAATACAAAAACACGAACACGCCAATCATGACTAGTCCAAGAAGGTGCATGACATGGATATAACTCGGCGCGTTGGCGAGCCCGCCAAACACTCGAAACAACAACCAATAACCGGTCACGGGCAGAATTAAAACAGCCATCCAGACCCATGGAAAAAAGCGTTTAAATACACCGGCCCAGATTAGTAATCGACGTGCGGGTTCAAGGCTTGCAGTGGTGGGGCGAAGTATGACGAGTGCAAAGAATAATCCGCCAATCCATAAAGAGGCGGCAATGATATGCAGCACGTTGGCCAGTGCGTTCATGAAGAATGTGTCCAAAGAGAATCACATTCAGTGTAACGCAGCTGCTACTGGTAAGTGGAAATAAGCCGTTGAATGGTTGCAGCAGCCACCGATACAGAATGGTTTTTCAGTTTGACGTAGCGATCACCGCTCAGATAGGCGCCATAACCTCGTAACATGCCCATAAGCTGATAACGTCCATGCTCGCAGCCAAGCAGGCCACCACCAGACTGTCCAGAATCGATAGGCGCACTGGTATGCAGGGCACCTTCCCGGTTGCGCTGGAAATACCCACTGGAAGTGGTTTTGCCCTGAGCTCTTGGAAACCCGACCGCCCAAACAGCTTGCCGCTCCATTGGTTTAGCATGGGCAAGTGGCATTGGTCGTATATTGTTCGTATCGACCGAAAGCATGGCGAGATCGTTGTCACGATCGATTAGCAATAGTTTGGCAAGCTGGAAGCCATCATCGACACGAACAAAAAACTGACTCGCGCCATCAACCGCATGCGCTGCAGTTAAAACCCGGTTAGGTGCAACCACCACGCCGCTGGCATGGCTGCCATGGTCTGTTGCCACGGGCAAAATAGCTTCTAACGTTTTACTATCTGGCCAAACGCAGTCAGCTGCTGCAAAGCTTGACGAGAACCCGAACGAACTCGACAACAGCAACGCACCTATTATTTTTTTTCTAGTGCTCAACATGATTTATCCCTCACGACAGTATTCATCTCTTTGAGAGATTGCTGTCGCATCCTCGAGATATCGACTGGCGGAACCCTGCCGTGAAGCGTTTACACCATCGAGATGTCACGCAATGTGGGCTGGTTACCACTGTCGTTTCTCGTTTTTGGCAGGATCGCTCCCACCCCCTATCAACTGCAGCGCGAGTTTGGTCTTCGCCAAATCCCGCAGGCATGAACACATAGGTGCTCACAAGCCGCTGAACCATAGTAGCGCAAGAAAACGGTGGAGGATACAGCCAACAGGGTCAGGTTACTGACACCTAAGCAACTGAATTTATTACTAAGTTTGGTGAGATACCAACTGCAAGCGGTTGATATTAGTTACGAACTTGGTGCCTGAATCAACCCTCCAGGCTGATACCAATCCCAAAAATAAATCTAGGTAATTCGTGGCTGTCATCCGAATGCCACAAGTGCACATCATTGATCGTGATGGTCGGGTAATCGTATTTGGCTTCCCCAACTTCGCCTTTTGTGATGCCCTGCAAGCTCCCAATGGCGGTGACTTCGCGACCGGCGGAATAATCGGTCGTCTCGATGTAATCTGGCGATTGCAGTAAAAACCGGCCAAGAGACTTTTGGCGCGTCAGTGGGCGCTGGTGGCTGTCAAGCGGATAGGCAAGCACCTCAAACTGTGTGCGGTCGGCCAGATTGACGGCACTCACAATAACGCCTCCCCAAATAACAGTACCTTGCGCCGAATCAGGGTTTTCCAACACCTGGGCGGGGGTTAATCTGAGAAAGGTCGATTCAGCCGCGAAGGGTGGTTTGGCACAACCGTGCAGCAGTAACATCACTGAGACGATCGCGACAAACCCATTCAATTTCATCAAACAATTTTTCAAAGCTTTGATCCAGAATAATTATATAAAGGCTTCAAAATAAGATGCCACCTGTAATCACCAGTGACGAACGATGGTGATAGGGCCAGTAGCGTCCATAACTCTTCGAACCGGGATGATCTAACCATGGCCGAAGAGGGTAGCCCCAATTGGCGGTTTTTTCTGTTAGCTGCTGCCAAAAATGGTACTTGAAGACACTGAGTACCGGATACGAATAATTCGCCTCTCCCACAGTCCCATCCTGGAGCTGCTTGACAACGCCGGTAAGAGTGATGTCTCTACCTTCTACCAGTATTTCCGGATCTAAAAATCCGCTCACTTCAGCTAAAAACCGACCCTGTGTTTTATCGTTGCGGGCCGGCCGGCCGCTTGCGAGCAATGGCCGGGATACAACTTCTATCACTGTGATGTCTTGCTTATTCTGCACATTGACCACGGTACCGCCCCATCGCACAGGCTGGCCCAGCTCAGACGTACCTGCCTGAATCTCAGATACGGCAATGCCAGTCACCTCACCTGCAGGCAACGGCGTTACACACCCTGACACTGATACAGATAGGCAGGCGACAACCGCAAGATACCGTAAACCTACCGTGCACTTGGAAAGTGATTTTTCCACGAATTTCTTTTAGATGGCTACGATTGCATTATGGGCCTCTGCAGGGACCGCGTGCTCAGCGGCAATAGGCGCGTTTGCATTTATTTACGTGTTGTGAACATCCTCCCGGTCTATACATCAACATCGCTAAAGTGGCACAAAAGTGGCAGAAGGCCATAAGTTCTCTGGAAAATGAGCCGTTATCAACATGTCATCTGCGTCGATCGAACCATACCGGTCGCACACAATCCAACGTTGTAAGGCAAGTAGGAGGATAAAAACAATGCAAGCTATAAGCAAAGCAGCCAGCCTTCTGGAAATCAGTGAATATCGCCTTTTCGGCGAAGCCTGGCTTAATTGGTTTGGGGATCGCCCCACTGAGCAAGACATCACATCTATTTTCGCTCAATTCAAAATGTTTGGGGAAGTGCCTTTGTGGGCCGATGAGTTCGCTCGCGGCATTATTGATGATTTGGAGGCCAATCGCCAAGTTACCCTCAATTCTTTTTGTCTACTAAATCTTGCACCTCGTGTCGGTCGCAAGCCCATTATTACTTTTTCGCTGAGCAATAACGAGTAAGGCTTGGAACATCGCCGGTAACTTGTTAACGTTGCCGGCATGCAAACACCTTACCCTAGAGATATGGTGGGCTTCGGCCGGAACCCACCCAATCCAAAATGGCCCAATGAAGCGGCGCTAGCCGTTCAATTTGTCGTCAACTATGAAGAAGGCGGTGAAAACTGCATTCTGCATGGCGATGCCGCATCCGAAGCCTTTCTATCTGAAATTGTCGGCGCAGCGGCCTGGCCTGACCAACGACACATGAATATGGAGTCGATTTATGAATACGGCTCGCGAGTCGGTTTTTGGCGTTTGCACCGCTTGCTCACCAATCACGACATTCCTGTGACTGTATTTGGCGTGGCACAAGCACTACAACTCGCCCCAGACGTTGTTGCTGCCATGCAAGAGGCCAATTGGGAAATTGCAAGCCATGGGCTGCGCTGGATCGACTACAAAGACTTTTCGCGAAAAGACGAAGCAAAACATCTAGAGGATGCGATCGCCATACACGAAAACGTCACAGGCGAAAAACCCCAAGGTGTGTATATTGGCCGCACCTCAGAACACACGCAGGACCTTTGTGCAGCGCGAGAACACTTTCGCTACAGCGCTGACACCTACGCCGATGAATTGCCCTACTGGCGAAACACAGAGCACGGAGCGCAGTTAATGGTACCGTACACGCTCGACGCCAATGACATGCGATTTGCTACACCACAGGGATTTAATAGCGGCACTCAGTTTTATGATTACTTAAAAGACAGTTTCGATATGTTGTATTCAGAGGGAATGGCGGGTAATCCTAAAATGATGTCTATTGGCCTGCACTGCCGTCTTGCCGGACGCCCAGGCCGCGCCGCAGCAGTCGCCAAATTTCTTGACTACATAAGTCAACATGAACGCGTATGGTGCGCACGACGCATCGACATTGCAGAGCACTGGCATCGACATCACCCAGCGAGCTGATAACCTTTACTAACGCCTTAAGAGCCCCGATAAGTTGAATACCCATACGGATTGAGCAGCAATGGTACGTGATAATGCTGCCCGTCGCCGTTGATTTGAAACACCACTTCAGCATACGGATAGAAAGCGTCAATTCCTGATCGTTCAAAGTAACCTTTCAGTTGAAAAGTTAGCTTGTAAATACCGCCAGGCAGCGTATCGTTTGGTTTTGTCGACTCGGCACCTAAAAAGTCACTGATTCGACCATCGTCGTTGGTACTCGCAGATCCAAGCACTAACCAGCCATCGTCGTTCTGTTGCATTAATGATACAGAAACATCCGCCGCAGGCTTGCCTTGGGAGGTGTCCAGTATATGTGAGGTTATTTGAGTCATATTGTTGTCGTAACTCACTCGTAATTGGGCTTTAAATTAACACATTCGTACTTGACATTTTATTTACTTATGCGTTTCATACAAATGCAATTGAATTGCATAATCAAACACCGTAACATTAAGTTTGTCTTAAGGAAGAATCGTCTAAGGAAATTTGAATTTTATTCTGCGGGAATAGTCAAAAAATTATTGTACGGCCGCAGAACCTCTAAACGAACACGCCGTGTGATCAGCAACGAATACGGAGTAAAATTAAATGACTGTTTCAAATTCATATCGAAGCACCAACAGCAATGAAAAGCGTAATAACAAACCCGCTCCAAAGTTGGACGAATCGGACATAGCTGAGTTTCCTTCAGCAACCCCCTATCAAGTTTTTCTAAGCTGTATAGATGGCTTGACAGATGCACTTGAGGAACGAGAACTTCCCGATCGACGCTTGGAAGACCAAAACATACCATCCGACAATAATCGTCGTAAAACAATTAGACGTGCGTCAGATCACCAGATTCAAGCTTAAGAAAGTAACATTTAGTGATTTAGCATTTAAATGATATTACGTAGTTGAATACCCGGACCACAGTGTCAATTATGTAGTGCCTTTAGCCAAACAAGGTGCCTGTTGTTGAAGCTTTTCATTACACGACAGAGGCGAAAATTAAATGAGCTCATCAGATAAGCTACCCGAATCCGGGATGCCTAGCACACAAAAGGCTTTAGATGACAGCGAGTTGATATTCTCTGCATGCTACGTCAGCACGGCAACCGTACCTTTTACCGAAGCCGATATCTCCAAACTTGTTCAAAAGGCAAGCCTGACCAACGCGAAAGTTGGCGTCACGGGCTTGCTCTGCTATCACCACCAGCGATTCTTTCAATATCTGGAAGGCTCTTTTGAAGCCGTCACCATGCTATTGCAGACCATAGCTGAGGATGAACGCCACGATTTCATAACCACACTTGAACTACCCGAGCAATCTGAACGGCGATTCAAGGACTGGTCAATGATGCGGGTTAACTCCAACTCCAGAGGGCTGAGCTCACTCGTTGAATCAATGATAAAGCTGTGTGAGGATATCTCTAAATCTCGACTGGATCCGGAAGGCAATAAGCAATCTCTACTCATGCTCGTTGACTGCGTGGGTCGAGCACCAATGAAAGAAACCATTGAAGCCGACTTTGCCGGAAGAAAAATTATCGTCATTGGTGCATCGGCTGGAGGTATAGAACCAACCAAGTATCTGCTTTCCAATCTGCCAAAAAATATCGACAGCTCTATTATTGTCGTGCTGCATTTATCTCCGGATCATGACACCGTATTACATTCAATTCTGGAACGCGTCACCGGATTCAATGTATGCATAGCTCAGGAAGGAGACTTACTCGCTCCTGGCAAAGTTCTGCTGATTCCTCCTGGCAAAGACTTAACAGTGCAAAACGGCGCTATTAGGCTGTCCGACCAAGAACGAATTTACAGCGGCAATATTCCCTGCCCAATCGATGTCGTTCTGTGCAGCTTGGCCGAGCAGTATGGTCGCAAGGTTATTGGCATTATTTTATCTGGCAGTGGGCACGACGGAGCGCGAGGTGTCAGAGTATTGCATGAAGCCGGTGGCTTCATCCTGGCCCAAAAGCCTGAATCGGCTGAATTCGACAGCATGCCAATCTCTGCCATCGAATCCGGAGCGGTTAATCGCGTGCTCGATATCGAAGGCATTGCGGCTTTGATTAAAAAAATAGTCGACTCACGCATATTTGAAAACGAACCACAGTTAAGCGAAACAGAAAAAGTGGTCGTAGAACAAATATTGCAGTTCGTAAAAGATAACGGTACAGACTTCTCTCACTACAAACGCCAAACGATCATCAATCGATTGCAGCGAAGACGAGTCTTGATCGACGTAGAATCCATCGAAGAGTATTACGCTTTATTACTCAGTTCCGATACCGAAAAACGCTCTCTGGTCAATGATTTACTCATCTGTGTAACTGACTTCTTCAGAGATCCGGCCGCATGGAGCGTCTTACGATCGGAAATTGAATTAAACGTCTTGCCCAATCTGGATGAGGATGAAGTTGTAAGGGTGTGGATTGCCGGCTGCGCAACAGGCGAAGAGGCTTACAGTGTGGGCATCATGCTGAGCGAGCTGCTTGAACAGAAAAACCTGGACAACGATTTCAAAATCTACGCAACCGACTTGTCCGACGACGGTATCGAAAAAACCTCCGACGGTATCTATGCGCACAGTGCTTTAGGGAATTTGAACGAGCACCAGATCCAACGTTTCTTTAATAAAACAACGCGTGGGTATGAGGTCTCGTCTGAGCTTCGTAAACGGACAATCGCAACCAAGCACAATTTGGTTCAGGATGCTCCGTTTACGCGTATGCACCTCGTCTGTTGCCGAAACGTATTAATTTATATGGATTCGGAACTGCAAACACATGTCTTAAAGTTATTACATTTCGCGCTTCAAGCAGGTGGCGTTTTGTTTATGGGCCCATCTGAATCAACCGGCTTGATGAGCCGAGAATTTAACGTACTTAGCCATGAATGGAACATCCTGAGCAAGATAAGGGAATTTAGAATTCCACTGCATTTAAAAGATGCCCCAACAGAATTCAAACTCCCGATGAGTAACAGTGTGAGTACCGGCAGAACTGCGCCAGCCGAGCACAAGCTGGAAGAGGATTTGTACCGCCTAAGTCTTGAAGTGTTATGCAATGTCGATAGGAAAACAGCTGTCGTTTTAAATGAAAAAAGAGAAATTTCCTTAGTTATTGCTGATCAAATTGGCCTGCTTCAGGTGGCTATGGGATCCCCTGGCGCCCGGCTTGAAAAATTATTAACCAAGTCTTTGGTACCGTCAGTCGTCACTCATCTTCAACAACTTCAGAAAATGGGAAAAGAGCGGGTGGCTATTGATGCACTTCCCGGCCTTGACAATCAAGGAGCTGAAATAACCGTAGATATGGACGTCACCAGACTTAAAGCGACTGATGCCAAGGAGCAATGGTTAATCACGTTTAAAACGAGTAAGGCCGATAACTTGCTTCCCTCAGTTTCAGCCCTGAATCTGGATTTAAGTAGCTCGGATGAAAACCCGGATGTTGATGTCAACGCATACAATATGTTGTTGCTCAAGCACGAGAAAGTCGCGAATCAACTAGAAGATACTCGCCAGGTTCTTTTTGACACCGTACAGGAGCTTGAGGTTTTGAATGACGAACAAGAAGCGGCTCGCGAGCAACTAACAGCAACCAACGAAGAGCTACAGAGCACTAACGAAGAACTACAATCAGTAAATGAAGAACTGTATACCGTCAATTTCGAATACCAGGCAAAAATACATGAATTATCTGACCTCACCAACGATCTCAACAATCTCTTAAGAAGTACTAACCTGGGCGTTGTGTTTATCGATTCTCAATTGAATATACGACGACTCACCGATCACGCTTTAAAAATTCTGGGCGTCGATAATGATGACATTAAGGTGCCGCTCGAAGTGATTTCTAATCGGCTGGGTTTTGCAAAACTAAATGAGATTGTATCTCGGGTTATTACATTGGGTGATACGTTTGAAACCGACCTGGATTATCAAAATTGCCCAAGCCGCTTACACGTGGGGATATACCCGTACCGCGTAGATTCTGATTTAGCGCAAGGGGTCATCATCACTCTTCTTGATCTGGCTGAGATAAAAACGTTTGCATTGGAGCAGTTAGACGCAACGCCAGAAGCCGAGCCTGTGTAGCAGTAGCGCTCTAAAAGTATTCAGCTCTAATGTTGTCAATATGAACAGGTTTACTGATTGCATAGCCTTGCAAATAATCACAGCCAATGTGTTTTAGCATATCTATATGTGCATCGTTTTCAACACCTTCGACAACAACTTCAATGTTCAGATCCTGAGCAAGCCTGGTAATACCTTTTACTATCTTTAGATCAACAACAGAAATTGTCGCGTTTTGTATAAATGAGCGATCAAGCTTAATTCGAGATACAGCGAGATCCCTAAGACGATTTAATGATGAATAGCCCACACCAAAATCATCAATACTGACACGATAGCCTAGTTTAGAAAGTGTGTTTATTACTCGCACCACGGTTGGCAAGTCGTCTATTACACACGATTCTGTAATCTCAAATTCGATATTATCAGGGCTGAGACCATGGCTTGCATCGCCGAACAAGTGGGTTTCCAAATGATTCAAAAATTGCGAATTCGTGAGTTGTTTTACTGACAAATTAATACATAGTCTGGCCGCAAGACCAGATTCAGATAGCGTTTTATGCGCTTGGCCTATTAAACTTAATACCCGGTTACCAAGCGCGATGATGCCATCAGATCGTTCAGCAAGTTCGATAAACTCTGAAGGAAGTATTTGGCCAAGTGACGGGTGAACCCAGCGAGCTAATACTTCTACACTGTCAAGCGTTCCATTATCGCAGCGAACAATGGGCTGGAAACTAAGCGAAAATTCATCGACATTAAATTGGTGATTAAGGCCTTTTTCTAATAATGTGCGACGTGAAATTTTCGCCATGGTTGGTCCGCTACAAGTGACTATTCTATTACCTCCGCCGTTCTTTGCTTCATACATAGCAGCGTCTGCGTATTTAGTTAACGCATCTGGTGTTTTTGCATGGTCAGGGAAAATTGAGACACCAATGCTGGATGTTATAGCAAGCTCCTGTTCAGGCAGGCACATTGGAGTGCGTATGGCTTCAAGCAATTTATTCGCAGACGCTGCTGCGGAAGTTTCGTCTTCAACGTTTTCGATTATTACAGTAAATTCGTCACCGCCTAATCGAGATATATGATCCACATCTACCGCCATGCTACGTAGACGGTTTGCCATCTCGCATAGGACGAGATCTCCGATATGATGACCAAGCTGATCATTAATTCCTTTAAATTTGTCTATGTCCAGAAAAAGCAGCGCCACTTTTTTTCGCTCCTTGCGCGCTTCAAGCAGGACATTACGTAACACAGCTGAATTTCTGGAGCGATTAGGCAGATTTGTGAGTGGGTCTCGATTTGCCAGTGTTTCAAGATAACTGCGCGCTTTTCTAAGCTGGGTTTCTAATTTAACTTGTCGTGAAATATCCAGCAGTACGACATTCATGGTAACCGGCGACTGCGTATAGTCTTCCACCAGATTAACCAGCGCGGTAACGGTACGCTGGCCTTGATGATACGTTTTTAACGTTAATTCAGCGGAAGCTATAGTACGGCCATCTCTAATCTCATTGATAAGCTTACAAAACGCTACATTAGAAGATTGATCCAGATTATCAATAAAGCAAGTGTTCAGAAGAATACTGTTGGGCATGCCAAGAAGCTCATCGAAAACGGAACTTGCGGCACGAATGCGAAATTGGGAATCCAGCAACAATTGGGCGACAGGAGACTCCGCAATGGATTTAAGCAGATTTTTGTTCTGTGTTTGAAGCTTATTAGTGAGATCATTTGCAGACTTTAGCTTAGACTCAAGATCTTTAAAGACTTTGTGATTATTGTTTGTGGAGGATCCAATATCGGAATTGGCTTTATCGTCAGAAAGGGATGAAAAATCTCGTCGTACTCGAGATTTTATAAGATTGTCATCAGAGCTCAATGACAATAAGTTATCTACATCCACACGCCTATCCTCATAACAATAAATCGCTATTCTTCTTATAATACTATCTGTAATTATACCTGTTTATCAATAAGCTAGAAACACTTCCCATGATAGATTCTATGTAAAGTGATAATGGCAAATAACATGCTAGGAATTACTACAGGCGAACCAGCGACAGCATGAAACACGCGAAACAAAAATACAGACTACCAACCGGAATATTTCTACTATTGGTTTTATTTATTAGCGTTTTAGCCGTGTGGAGCTGGCAAAAACCACCTGCCTTTACCGAGGCATGCATTGAGGTGGACAATAGCCTTGCCATATGCGCAGCCAGCAATATGGCAAGGGCAAGCCGCAAAGCACCGATACCCATAGAACACAATGACTTCGACCTAAGTGACAAGATAATTAACCTTGATGCGGCGCGTAACGAATCCATTGGCTTCCAGCTGATATTGAAAACCCTGAGCAATACAGCCCCAGATAGCGTCACTATTAGCCCTGGCCCGTGGAGTACCAGTGATCCGGTTAATAAGCTGCCAATTTCAACACTATTCGCAGCTCACTACCATTTAGTTGATAAAGGGGGTTATACATGGGGCCCTAAAAGCAAAGTGCTCCCGTGGCCTGCAGCCTACCCAGATGCATTGATACCACAACAGGCATCCTGCCTTGAAACACCCAAGCACACGCAACTGTTCAACAGTATCCCACTAGCAAAAACAAAAAACCACAATCAGGCCATCTGGATAGATACCTACATTCCAGCCACTACGCCATTTGGCCAATATCAATTACCAATTGCAATAGCACTACCCACGCAAACCATCACCATCAACGTTGCAATGACAGTCCACAAGGTCACCCTGCCTGATCGGCCCTCTATAGATGCTATAGGTGAACTGTACCGAACCTATAACCTTGAGAATGCAGGTGTTGATAGAAGTTCAATTCAGTGGCAAAAGATGTCGCATTGCTACCAGCAACTCGCTCACCAACATCGTATGGTGTTTATCGAACGCACACCGGTGCTGCCCGATGCAGCTGCATGGCGTGATTATATAAAAACCTACACCCCAGCTTTAAACGGCGAGCTCTTTTCAGCTAAATACGGCTACCAAGGTACGGGCGTTAACACAGCAGTTACAGTATGGCGCACCCCCTGGCCACAAGAATTCAACATCACTCTGGAAGCACCACTGACTCAAAACGACTTTGATCGATACACCGATTTAACAGCTGAATGGGACACATTAGTGAGCAATGAGGGCTGGAATCAAACACGCTTCTTTGCCTATGTGTTTGACGAAGTCGACGGCCCCAATAGCATTCCAGATGGTGCCAACGAGCACGACTACCTTGCGATGGTGCATGAGCAAATGCTCAAACTACAACAAGCGATAGACAAAGGGAGTGACAATACAAGGCTGGACTTACTCTGGACAAGCCATGCCAACCCTGCAAACTGGGCCGACAACCCACGCCTTGACATGTCAGGTAAAACACGGCTTTGGTCCCCAAATGCAAGTGCAGCAGATCCAGCGTTTTTACAAAATAGAATAAAGGCAGGTGACAGAGTCTGGTTTTATCACAGTGGCCACCCTGCGGTGGGCATACACAGCATTAACGCCAGTGGTATCGAGATGCGCACCTGGGGTGTAATAGGCGCTCGGTATGGTATTCAAGGTCAGCTGATGTGGGCTGTGAACCTTGGCAACGATGACAGACCGTTTGCAGAACCCTCGTACAAACCAGATGACGATCGGTTTGGCAACGGCGTACTGGTCTATCCAGGCTTTCAACTGGATAAAATTGGCTACCCAAAATCGGCAGGCCCCATTCCATCTATGCGTTTAAAAGCCTGGCGCCGCGGCTTGCAGGATGCTGAGCTGTATTACCTGGCACTCGCAAAACACCCAAGCCAGGCAAAACAACTGATTCAGGAGATCATGCCAGAAGCCTTGGCCGATGCCCGCGGCAAACCCAGCTGGGACCAGTCACCAAAGGCCTGGATAGATTTTCGAAAAGCGTTGATACGCTTAGCTAACTAGGGTCTTAGCCTGACGCTGTAGAAGAAGCTCGGCACATACAGCAACGGCAATTTCCATAGGATGATCTGAGCGCGCAACATTCTCACCAATCGGTGACGTCAGTAAATCGAGTTCGGTGGCACTAAAGCCTTTCTTACGCAGCCGGGATTTAAACCGATTCGCTTTTGATTGCGATGCGATAAGACCACAATATTGGCTGTCGCCTCGAGTCAATATAGATTCAAGCAAATCAAAATCCAACTCATGAGAATGCGTCATAACAAGAAAGTAGGCATTATCCATACACTGCTCGACAAATGAAAACGCCCTGTTTTCATCATCAAGCTTTGTTACGGTTATGCCTGCGGAATCACTAAGCTGGTCCAGCCACGACTGACGAGAATCCACCACAGTCAAATGACAAGGAAGTTCGCTTGCTATTTTCGCTACCGCCTGACCAACATGGCCTGCGCCAAACAAATACAACCGAAACAATGAACCCGGCTGATATTCATACTGGAGCGTAACCTGCCCACCACAACACTGCTCAAGATCGGGCCCAAGAAGTCGAACGTCAGTCGTAATTTCAGTTTGGGTTTTCTTCTGAGATAAGATGGTTCTTGCTGCGACTATCGCCTCATGTTCAAGCTTGCCGCCACCAATTGTGTCATCACAGCTGTTATAGGTCACTATCATACGAGCACCCACATCGCGTGGCGCTGATCCTTTCACTGCAATAACCGACACCATGACATACGGCACGTCTTGCGCAACGCAACGATTGAGCGCATCAAGCCAGCGCCTCATTTTTGCGAACCCAGTAAAGCATCACAAGCGCGCAGCACTTCTTCTGGTGTAGCCGGTGCATTAAGAGATACCGCATGTTTGTGATCAGCAAGCGAACCAATCGCATGCCGTATTGCACTGAAAACTGAAATCGCCAGCATTAACGGTGGCTCACCTACAGCCTTTGAGCGAAACACCGTCGCCTCCTCATTCGGTGAGTCGGCCAATAAGGTGACGTTAAAAACCCCTGGCACATCGCTGATCGCGGGTATTTTGTAAGTAGCTGGCCCATCGGTCAGCAAACGACCCTCGGCGTTCCACTTAAGCTCCTCACTTGTTAACCACCCCAAACCTTGAACATAACCGCCTTCAATCTGCCCCTTATCCAGTGCCGGGTTTATCGATTGCCCAACATCGTGCAAGATATCAGTCTGCAGCAGCCGAGTCTCACCTGTGAGCGTATCGATAATCACCTCGCTCACTGCAGCACCATTGGCAAAATACAAAAAAGGCCTGCCTGAGGCTGTTTCACGGTCGTAGTAAATTTTCGGTGTTTTATAAAACCCCGTAGCACTTAGCTGCACTCGGGCCATATAAGCCGCATTAGCAAGCGCTGGCCAATCATATTCAACCAAGGTTCCTTTCGCGTTAGCGATCTGTATACGATCATCACTAAACACCACACCCTCTGAAGGCACATCGTGCCTGTCACATAAAAACGCAAGCAAGCGTTTTTTAATCGTCATGGCCGCACGCAACGCTGCCATACCATTAAGGTCGGTACCAGATGACGCTGCCGTTGGCGAAGTGTTGGGTACTTTATCTGTGCGCGTTGCACTCACAGCGATACGCTCGAGCGACATCCCTAATGTATCCGCAACCACCTGCGACACCTTTGTCATCAGCCCCTGTCCCATTTCAGTACCGCCATGGTTTAGTAACACACTGCCATCATTGTAAAGATGCAACAGAGCGGCACCCTGGTTTAGATGACTCACCGTAAACGAAATACCAAACTTAACCGGCGTAATCGCAATGCCTTTTTTTAGTACTTTGTTATTTCGATTGTAAGTATCTATCGCAGAACGGCGGGCAGTGTAGTCGGAAGAATTTTCAAGCTGTCTCATTAACGTCGGCACAGTAAAGCTTGTTACCGTTTGGTGATATGGCGTGATATTGCGACCATCCTCTCCATAAAAGTTTATCCGGCGCACGTCCAACGGGTCCAGGTTCAAATACCGCGCTATATCATCCATGACAGTTTCAATCGCCATCATGCCTTGCGGTCCACCAAAGCCTCGAAAAGCGGTGTTGGATACTGTATTTGACTTACATCTCAAGCCATCGATTTGCACGTTTGGCAAAAAGTACGCATTGTCGCTATGGAACATGGCTCGATCGACAATCGCATCAGACAAATCGGGCGAGTTACCACACTGCCCCACCAGTGTTTGTTTGATACCAAGCACGCGGCCGTCTTCATTAAAGCCAACGTGGTAAGTATTAAAAAACGGATGACGTTTACCTGTCATCACCATGTCATCCTTACGTGACAAGCGGCAGGACACCGCGCGTTTTTGTCGTCGGGCAAAGAGTGATGCAAAGGCACAACACGCGGTAGCTTGGGTTTCTTTACCACCAAACCCGCCGCCCATGCGACGCGTAACAACCGTGACCTTGTGCATGTCAATGCCCAATACGGCCGCAACTAAATGCTGCGCTTCAGTCGGGTTTTGATTGGAACTGTACACCGTGACCCCACCTGATTCTTCAGGCACCGCCAAGGCAACCTGCCCCTCTAGATAGAGGTGATCCTGCCCACCGATATGTATTGAACCTTGTAATGTATGAGGTGCTTCGGCCAGGGCTTTTTCTGCGTCGCCACGCCGCATACGATGCGGCGGTCTTACATAGACCGCTTTATCGATAGCCTGCTGTACATCCAGCAAAGGCTGTTTTTCCTTATACTCAATTCGTGCTTGTCTGATAGCTTGCCGTGCCAGACGATGCGATGTCGCCGCCACTGCAAAAACAGCCTGCCCCATAAATTCAACTTCACTATCAACTAACAAAGGATCGCCTGTAAAAACAGGCGCTATGTCTATTTGTGCAGGCAAATCAGCCGCAGTAATGACATCAACAACACCTTCACAGCGTTTTACAGGCTCAAGATCTAAAAGAGTAATGTCGCCATGTGCAACAGACGCACCTGCTATTGCAACATGTAGCTGGCCCTCGACAACCGGCATATCATCAACATACTCAGCCAGACCGGTAACGTGCGCTCTAGCACTGTCATGAGCAATTGATCTACCCGTGGCCATGTTCAAACACCTGCGTTTCAATACCCTCAGAAGAGGATTCAAGCCAATAGCGCTGCAACAAATTGGCAGCAACTTTTATGCGATAAGCTGCACTGGCACGTGCGTCGCTAATAGGTTCAAAGTCGTTTTGTATAGCCTGTTTTGCAGCATCAACAGAGGCTTGATTAAACGCCTTACCAATAAGCGCGTTTTCCGTATGCCGCGCACGCATTGGCACTGCCGCCATTCCACCAAACGCAATGCGGGCATCAACAACTTGCCCTGCTTCAAGCGATACATTAAACACAGCACAAACAGCTGATATATCATCATCCATTCGCTTGCTGATCTTATAAGCCGCCATTTTGCCTGCATTAACATTTATCGGTATCAACACCGCGCGCACAAACTCCCCATCAAGTAGAGCCGTTTTTTTATAGTCAATATAAAAATCTTCAACAGAACAGGTGCGCACCGCCTCACCCCGCTGCAACTCAAGCGTTGCGCCCAGGGCAATCAGTAACGGAGGTAAATCACCGATGGGGGACGCGTTGGCAATATTGCCCCCGATAGTGGCCTGATTTCGCACCTGCTCAGAACCAAAGCGCAACAGCAATATCTGACTGCTGGGTAACTCTTCCGAGAACTCATGTAAGCATCGCGTTAAAGAAACACCCGCACCCAATTTCAAACCTGAATCAGTTCGCTCTACGCTGAGCATTTCAGGCACCGATTTAATATAAATAATCGTATCTATATCATTCAACTGCTGCGTCACTTCCAGGGCGAGATCAGTGCCACCGGCAAGCACGCGCGCATGTGGATAATTGATTCGTAAATCTGCAAGCTCCGGGACCGATACAGGATATAAAAACCGCGGCTGCATAGGTAACTGCTTGCTTATCTTCTGTAGCTGCGGTACGGTCTCTTTAACACGAGCATCAAACTGATCATTGCACACACTTTGCATAACACTCATAGCCGCCCGCATAATCGGTGCATAGCCAGTACAACGACACAAATTGCCACCCAAATACTGTTCTATCAATTGACTTAGTTGTTCTGCGCTACCAGCAGAAACCAACCGCCGCACTTCATCACTATGGTAAAGCGCAAACAAGGACATCACAAAACCAGGGGTACAAAACCCACATTGCGAGCCGTGTTCTTGCACCATTGCCTGCTGTACAGCGTGCAGATCATCACCTTGTGCCAAATGTTCAACCGTGAGCAACTGCATGCCGTGTATAGCACCGGCAAACGTTATACAACTATTAACCGATTGATAGTTCAAACGCTCAGAATCATTCTCATCAAGCGATACCAATACAACGGTGCAAGCGCCACAATCTCCTGACGCACAGCCTTCCTTGGTTCCAGTTTTACGCGCATGCAAACGCAACCATTCAAGCACGGTAATATCCGCCTGATCACTGTCGAGCGTCACAACATCTTTATGAAACAGAAACCGGATCATGCTTTTTTAAGAAGCCTCTTGTGCGGAGTCTATAAATAAATCTACTTTACTGAACTGATTAACATCCACCAGCCCAATATCTGATATCCGCAAGGCAGGAATCACAACTAAAGCCAGTAGTGAATGCTGCATATACGCATTATTGAGCTGACAGCCGCAACGCTGCATAGCCGCAACCATGGCACCCGCTTTATCGGCAACCACTTCGGCTCGCTCATCAGACATAAGCCCTGCAATAGGCAGTTCCACCATAGCACCCTCTTGGCCATCCTCTATAACAACAATGCCGCCACCCACTTCAGCCAGACGATTAGCCGCCATAGCCATACAGGCCTTATCTGTGCCGACAACAATCATATGATGTGCATCGTGCGCAACTGTCGATGCAATAGCACATGGCATGTCATACCCAAAACCCGCAACAAACCCATTAACCACTTCACCCGTTGCCTGATGACGCTCTACCAATGCAATCTGACAAACATCCTGAGCAAGGTCACCTCTTACCACACCATCTTCAATCGGCAGTAAAAACTCTAAAGACTCTGTCGGTGCCTGATTTTCCACGACACCAATTACACGCGTAAGCACTTTCTCATCTCGCGCAAATTCAGGCGCTCGAATAATAAAATCATCCGCCGCAAGCCTGCGACCCAAATGCACTGTATCTTTTGCACTTGCCGGATAAACAGCCGCCGGCACATCAATCTGCAGTTGCCCCTCGTTCGCCAACTCCACACCACGAGAAAAAACCTGCTCAATTGGCAAGGTCACAAGATCGCTGCTGATCACCAAGTCAGCTCGGCGACCCGGGCTAATTGATCCCAACTCTCGCTCCACACCAAAATGTTGCGCCGTGTTCAAGGTCGCCATTTGTATCGCTGTGACAGGTTTTAAACCCTGCGCAATTGCATGGCGCACCACCCGGTTCATATGCCCCTCATGCACCAGCGTGCCAGAGTGACTATCGTCTGTGCATAGAATAAAATTGCGTGAATCAAGCCCCTGCTCCGTAATGGCCTTAACCTGACTTGCCACGTCATACCAGGCAGAACCCAGGCGTAACATCGCGCGCATACCCTGACGCACCCGTGCTACGGCATCTTCAACACAAGTACCCTCATGATCATCTGCTGGGCCACCTGCCGCATACGCATGAAATGGAACCCCAAGATCGTTCGATGCATAATGGCCACCCACTGTTTTCCCAGCTTGCACAGTGGCCGCAATTTCACCCAGCATCTTCTCATCACCAGCAGCAACGCCAGGAAAATTCATCACCTCGCCCAAACCAATGATATTGGGCCATTGCATCGCATCAATAACATCACTGACACCCAAGCTTGCGCCCGCATGCTCAAGCCCAGGCGCTGAAGGCACGCAGCTGGGCATTTGAACATACACATTAATGGGCAAACCCATGGCCTCATCATGCATAAGCCGCACACCGGGCATGCCCAATACATTGCCAATTTCGTGCGGATCAATGAACATACTGGTGGTGCCGTGGGGAATCACCGCCCGAGCAAATTCAGTGACCGTAACCATGCCACTCTCAACGTGCATATGCGCATCACACAGACCAGGAACCAGATAACGCCCCGCTGCTTCGACAATTTTCGTAGCATCCCCAATGCAGTGGCTCGCATCCGGCCCAACATAGGCAAACCGACCCGCGGCTATAGCGATATCGGTGTCGGGAATAATTTCACCAGAATACACATTGACCCACTGGCCACCACGTATCAAGAGGTCACAAGGCGCGCGACCACTGGCTACGTCAACTAACATCCGGGCACTTTCAGGCCATGATTGGAGCGTTTTCATTTTTTTGCCCTCTTTTCTGACTGTCTATACGGACTGCTGGCCAGATTCATGCAGCCTTATGCCTGCCTGTTACAGGCTTTTGTTAGGTATAATGGCGAGTTCACCGGCCAAGGCCTTTTTGCCAGCAGCACCCAACCGCAATTACCGGCGCAACACTTGCGCAGCAGGAAAGTTCGTTGATTCAGAAACTACGTAATATCGCCATCATAGCCCATGTTGACCACGGCAAAACAACACTGGTTGACAAGCTCCTTCAGCAATCCGGCACACTCGACGCGAGGCTAGAGCCAACAGAGCGCCTGATGGACTCCAACGCCATCGAAAAAGAACGTGGCATCACCATTTTGGCAAAGAACACCGCGATCCGTTGGAACGATTACCGCATCAACATCGTCGACACGCCAGGCCACGCCGACTTCGGTGGCGAGGTGGAACGTGTATTAAGTATGGTCGATTCTGTGCTGTTGTTAGTTGACGCCGCCGAAGGCCCTATGCCCCAAACACGTTTCGTGACGCAAAAGGCGTTTGCCATGGGTTTTCGCCCTATTGTTGTCATTAACAAAATCGACAGAGATGGCGCACGCCCCGACTGGGCACTGGATCAGACATTCGAGCTTTTCGACAACCTCGGCGCCACTGACGAACAGCTGGATTTCCCAGTGATCTATGCCTCAGCCATCAACGGCTTCGCCGGTCACGACCCGTCAGTTTCTGACGGGGATATGACACCGCTTTTCGAAACCATTATCGACGAAGTACCCGCACCCGATGTTGACACTGACGGCCCGTTCCAAATGCAAATTTCCTCACTGGATTACAACAGTTATGTTGGTGTTATCGGCATTGCCCGCATCAAGCGCGGCAGCTTAGGCCCTAACCAGCAAGTTAAGGTACTGGATGTTGAGGGTAAGGAACGATCAGCCAAAATTTTACAGGTCCTCGGCTTCCATGGCCTTGAGCGCATTGAAACCGATTTAGCTCAAGCTGGTGACATTGTTTGTATAACGGGCATAGACAAATTACACATTTCCGATACGCTCTGCGACCCTACAGCTGTAGAAGCACTGCCAGCCCTAACCGTGGATGAACCGACCATCAGTATGATGTTCCAGCCAAACTCATCTCCGTTTGCAGGCAAAGAAGGTAAATACGTTACCAGCCGTAACATATGGGATCGCCTGCAAACTGAATTACTCCACAATGTGGCGCTACGTGTCGAGCGAACCGAAATGAGTGAAACGTTTAAAGTCTCCGGCCGAGGCGAGTTGCACTTATCTGTTCTTATTGAAAACATGCGACGCGAAGGCTATGAAGTCGGTGTTGGACGGCCTGTGGTTATCACTCGCGAAGTAGATGGCAAAATAGAAGAACCGTACGAACAAATCACCATAGATGTAGAAGAGCAGCATCAGGGCACAATCATGGAAAAGATGGGTGAGCGACGTGCTGACCTAAAGGACATGGTGCCTGATGGTAAGGGCCGTGTGCGCCTGGACTACATTGCTCCAGCCAGAGGCATGATCGGATTTCGAACTGAATTCTTAACCTCAACGTCTGGTTCTGGACTTATCTATAGTGTGTTTGATCATTACGGCCCAAGGCTTGACTTTAATATTGGCCAACGTCGTAACGGCGTGTTGATCTCCAATGGCACAGGCAAAGCACTGGGTTTTGCATTGTGGAACCTACAAGAACGTGGCCGGTTAATCACCGCTGCCAACGATGTCGTATACGAAGGTCAGATCATCGGTATTCATTCGCGCGATAACGATTTAACTGTTAACTGCCTCAAAGGTAAGCAGCTGACCAACGTACGTGCCTCTGGTACGGATGAGAACATCCAGCTCACCCCGCCAATCAAAATGACCTTAGAGCAAGCGCTGGAATTTATAGATGACGATGAATTGGTAGAAGTCACACCGAACAGCATACGCATTCGTAAAAAGCACTTAACCGAAAATGATCGTAAGCGTCATTCGCGTCAGGCCAAAGCAAGCTAAGCTTGCTTATGCTAGCTTGGTATCAAGGTTTGTCGGGATGCAGACAGATAATCTTTTGTCTGCATCTCAGTTAAACGACTTGCCGCGCGCACAAATTCGAAATTCAAACGCTTACCCTTATAAAGCGCGTCCGGCAATGCCTCAGCTGACATCACAAGCTTGACGCTTCGATCGTAAAACTCATCGATTAAGTTGACCAGGCGACGCGCTGCATCATCATCCATGTTACCCAATACGGGTATATTGCTAATCAACACAGTATGAAATTCACTTGCCAGCTCGATATAGTCTTTAGTCGACCGTGACGATCGACATAACTCATCAAATTCAAACCAGACAACATCCCCAGCAAGAGCAATAACCGGCACTGCCCGTTGATTAATCATAATAGAACCAGACGGTTCAAGACCCCCAACTTTCAAACGATCAAAATGCGCCTGCATCTTATTATGCGCATTATCTTTATCCACAATGTAAATAGCTTCTGTCTGCAATAACCGAAGCCTGTAATCCATATCCCCTACCATTTCATACACATTCGTTGCCTGCACAATCGCATCAATGGCAGGCAAAAACCGTGACCGCTGCAGCCCATCCTTATATAAGCCATCCGGTGGCACATTCGACGTAGTCACAAGAGTCACTCCTCGATCAAATAACTCAGAGAGCAAAGTACCCAACAACATGGCATCGGTAATATCGTGAACATGAATTTCATCAAGCAACAACAGACGTGCGCGCTGTGCCCAATCATCGGCAATGAGCTTTAGTGGATTTTCAACTTCCCCAAGCTTATTCAGATCATCGTGTATCTGTTGCATGAAGCGATGAAAGTGCAGTCTGGTCTTATCTTCTATCGCAACATTATTAAAAAACAAATCGCACAAATGCGTTTTCCCGCGCCCCACTCCACCCCATAAATAAAGACCAGTTACGGGTTTAACTGTGTGCTTTTTGTTTGAAAATAAATTAGCGAAAAAACCGCTTGAAGGAGGCGACCAGGGCGTACCGGCTAACAGCTTACTTTCAATACCATCAAGCAAGGCCACCACATCCGCCTGCTGGGCATCGGCTTTGAGCTCACCCGACTTAATCTGAAGCTCATATTGCTCAAGAGTTGTCACGCTTATTTCGCGGCAAATTTGTTGCCGCTTCGAATCGCTCGAATAACCTCTTTCTGCCGCTCCAGCACATAGCTGTGCATGGCATCGGTCTGATCAACTGATAGATCAACAAAGCGACACACCATCTCACCATCTTCCGTATCAGGCAAGGCATCAACATAACCACTTATTGGCCCTGAGGCTGTTGGTAAATCCAGACTAAACGGGTATCTTCTGCCAGGCTTTACGGAGTCAATGGCGGCAGTAAACCCGGCAGCACTGATCTCAAATATACGCGTAAGGTTGCCATCGAGCTGCAATATCACAGGCTCATCAGGGTTAGGCACAACAGAATAAGCGTTACGCCCAGAGGTAGGCGCGTGAACCGTAATTTCGTTCATTATGATTAACCGCGTAACCCTGGCGGCACCAACATCAGCAGGCGAGACTGCAAGTGCTGTACATTATTGTCTTGAAGAATCATGCTTGCGCCACGATAAGCTATTTCCACCACAACGAGTTCTCTTATGTGCACTGAACGTAAGCGACCAACTAACATCGTAGTGAGAATGGCGAGACAGACGCCTGATACAAACGGCAAAACATTCGCGCCCGTTAAAATCTGTGATTCAGCAGAAACCATGCGAACAATCGATGCCATGGCCCCAATTAATACAGCATAAACAGCCGTTAACGCAAAAACATCCTGAGCCAGCTGATGTAACATATTCTCACTCGCACGCCGTCTATCCCAGCTTTGCTGTATATCAGTTTCTCTAGCCGCATCACCAATAAGATGGCATACATCTTCAACTTCAAAACAATTAGAACTGACTTCTGCCACACCCAGTAAACCTTCGCGACGCGAAACATCACACACCTTGAGCATCGCCAGAATCATATTCGAAGGTGACGTACCGCCCCTTACACCTCGAGCCAGTGCAAACTGCAAGGCATGCGAGAGCTGTTGCAGCGGGAATGTAATCAGTACGGCGACCAGCGTGCCTCCAAATACAACAATAATGGGCTGAATGACATCAACCGCCTGCTGCGTACCACTCATGAACATCGCAAGGCCAATAGTAAGCAGCACCGCCGCTATCACTAACGGGATGATTTGCCACAGTTCTATCGAGTCGTGTTTTTGCACAATTTTTTGTACCACGAATTCATCAGGGTTTCGAAATGACACGTTTACGAGTTAGCCCGGTTGCATGAAGCGCTTTGGTTAAATGAGGATAGCAGACTCCCTGAATTACGCTTTTCCAGCTAGTTCCAACCAAGGTGGAACAAGCGACCCGGCATCCGACAATTGTGCGTCCAGTGCCTGTGCCCCTGGCTTTATCTGGTCTAAAAACTGCCAGAATTCTGGCGAATGGTCCATATGCCGAGTATGTGCGAGCTCATGCAACAACACATAATCGGCTAAATCTTGCGGCAAGAATAGCAACTTGTAGTTAAGGCTCAACGTTCCACTGGATGAATAGCTGCCCCAGAGCGTTTTCTGACCGCGAATGCCCAATCGCTTATACGTCAGCCCATTCTGGCGTGCCCGCGCGGCCAGCCAAGGCCCAAACACTTTTTTAGCCCGCGCTTTGAGCGCCGCTGCCATTGCCGTAGCAACGGCTACCCGAGAAGACTGATCCACACACAGCAATAACCTTGTGTCGGAGAGCCATTTAGCCTCAAACAGTCCGTCCACAACCTCAGTAGAAGGCGCAAACTCAACACTCACAACAAGCCCTTCAGCATCCAGATTGAGCGTTTTTGGCGGCCAGCAACGATACACTTCTGGTGTGCGTGCCTCGATCTCGTCCAGTGATTCCTGAATCCACTCGCGCTGGCTCTCTACCAAGGCCGGAATTTCGCGCTTTGGGTAGCGCTTGGGGATGGTCACCAATAAACCGCGACCCTGCTCAACCCTTAAATACACACGCCGTGCTCTAGCGGAAACGGTTAGCGTGTACTCAATCGGAGGTAAAAAATCAAAACTCATTTGCTGCGGAGACACCAAAGGCCTTCACTCCCGTTTGTGCAGTGCTATTCTACGCTAAGCGCTTTAATAGCTTTAGTCGAAATAATCCACCATGTCCTTACTGACCATTACCAGCATCCTGCTTACTGTCTCGGCACTGTTCGCCTGGATCAACTATCGCACACTTAAATTGCCAACCACTATTGGCATCATGGTGATCTCTCTGCTGTTCTCGGTTTTACTGGTCATACTCGGCCGCTTTGGCTTTCCTGAAGGGGTCAGCATGGCTCAAGGCCTGATTGCCCAAATCGACTTTAATGCGGCATTGCTTAACGGCATGCTGGGTTTTCTGCTATTCGCCGGCGCTTTGCACGTTAATTTGTACGACCTGCTAGATCACAAATGGGTCATCGGTTTACTTGCATCACTTGGACTACTAATCAGTACTATCCTGGTAGGCGTGGGCACCTACCTCATTTTGAAGCTGTTTGGCGTGCAGCTCTCGTTTGCCTACTGCTTACTCTTTGGCGCATTGATCTCTCCCACCGACCCTGTTGCGGTAATGGGCATTTTAAAAACTGCTGGCGTATCACCGGCATTAGAAACCAAAATTACTGGCGAATCGCTTTTCAACGATGGCATTGCCATTGTCGTCTTTCTCGCACTGTTTGGCATCGCCGTACATGGCGACTCTGTCGACATGGGCAATATCGGCCTGCTGTTCGTACAAGAAGCGATTGGCGGTGCCCTGTTCGGCTTCGTCTGCGGCTGGGTCGTATTGCAAATGCTCAAACGAGTTGATAATTACCAAGTTGAAGTACTGCTAACCCTGGCTCTAGTAGCCGGCGGTTCCACAGCCGCCGCAGGCTTACACTTATCAGCACCCATAGCCGTAGTCGTCGCAGGCTTAATGATCGGCAACCACGGACGTCGCGATGCCATGAGTGACCGGACGGTGCACCACCTTGATACGTTCTGGGAGCTGGTGGATGAAATACTCAACGCCGTGCTCTTTTTACTCATCGGGCTTGAAGTGGTGGCCATGTCAACAGACTCCACCATCTGGTTCGCAGGCCTTGTGCTTGCAGCTCTGGTATTACTGGCACGGCTAACAGCGGTAAGCATACCCGTCAATTTGTTGCGCTTGAAAAAAGACTTCCACCCTCATGTCATAAAAATCCTGACCTGGGGAGGCCTGCGCGGTGGCATATCCGTGGCGCTGGCGCTGGCCATACCGCCTAGCCCAGAGCGAGATATTGTGGTCACCATTACCTACGTGATTGTTGTGCTGTCAATTGTGGTTCAAGGCCTAACCATTAACAAACTGGTTGCCAGTACTCGTGAGGAAGCCGTTAGTTAATTCGGCTAAGGCGCTGTGCATCGCAATCATTAACTCATCTTCTGCTACTGGCTTGTGTAATATCGGCAAGCCACTGGCACTGAGCTTGCGCATGCGCTCGCGCCCAGTATCACCCGATAATATCAATGCCGGAATATCGCCTTTTACAAATTCCCGTATGGCCTGAACAGCATCAACCCCATTTTTATTATCACGCAGACGATAATCTGTAAGAATAATATCAGGTTGGCTGTTATTAACTGCAAGCACGCGCAACGCTTCATTGGCAGATTCGGCTATTGTCACATCACAGCCCCAGCTACTGAGCAACTGAAACATGCCGCGCAAAACCTGTAACTCATCATCAATAACCAATACACGCAACCCAGCAAATTGCAATGATGATTCTTGCTCTACATAGGCATCCACAAGATAGGCATCCACAAGTTGCATTTCACCACGCGGCACAAGAATTTTAAAGCAAGTACCTTCGCCCGGATTCGATTCCATCTGCAATGTCAACTGCATAAGATTACAAAGGCGTTTAACTATGGCAAGCCCTAACCCAAGCCCCTTATTACGATCGCGCTCTGGATTATCAAGTTGGTAGTATTCTGAAAAAACATCTTCAACTTTAGCATGTGGAATTCCAATACCCGTATCTTCAATCTTGATCGCCCAATAGTGATCAGCTTCAGCATCCCAGGCAACGGACACAGTTCCCTCCTGTGTATATTGAATGGCATTATCAATTAAGTTTCTAAGCACCCGCTCCAGCAATAAAACATCCGCAAACAATACAACATCAGCACTACCCGAGGAAAACTTAAGCTCCAGCCCTTTGTCCTTTGCAGGCCTTTCAAACTGATCTCGAAGGCGCTCAGTTGTCTCTTGCAGGCGCACATGTTCAGGGTTCCATTCTATAATTTCAGCATCCAACTTCGATATATCGAGCAAGCTATTAAATAAACCATTCAGCGCATCTGTCGAACGGGAAATTTCATCGATAATCTCTAACTGTTCTGCTTGCTTACTTTTGTGTTTAAGCGCTGCCAAAAATAAACCCGTTGCATGTAATGGCTGACGCATGTCATGACTGGCGGCGGCTAAAAAACGACTCTTGGCAACAACAGCACGTTCGGCTATGCGTTTTTCGACTTCAAGGTGCTGGAGGAGATCCGCATTTTCAAACTTCATCGAAATGAGTTTCCTGTATTCACCATGACTACGCAGAGATAGCAGTATGGTTACAATCAGAAAAGCGAACAGCAGCACCCCTGCAACGCGCAAAGCCGGATTATCATTGAACATGTGCATGCAAACCATGGGCATAATCAAGGCAACTGAAAACCCAATAAACGAGGGCATGAATATAAACCCTGATGCGGCGGTTACCCCTGCCATACCCGCAAATATTGCACTAATCAAATACAACACGTCAGTACTGTGCTGGTGATAGAAAAACAGCGGCCAGCTTCCCCACACAACACCGCTGACCAGAGCCATTGCTGCAATCAACAACCCCCAACGTGGGTACTGCAAGCGATTGGGATCACGCTTCAGGAACAGGTTAAGTACCCATAGCCGTATACAGCTAACTAATAACAGCGCGCCAACCCAATACCTTAGCCCGACTTCGTACTCAAACAACCACAAAAACGCACCCACTGCGATAGCGCACAGAATCGCACCAGCAACCAGTGCAGGCCCCTGAATGTACGCCAGCCTGATCTGTTCGTGCAGAATTTTATCTTTGAGCGTAATCACTAGCCATACATGGAACCACCAGAGCGGCTCAGTATGCCAGCACAGTTAAATTTAAGGCGCAAAATAGCTCAGAACTGGCCTTAAGTAGAGTACGGGCATGGCAAATGCTGCTAACATTCGACATTATATTCAAACAAGTAATTAACGGTATTTTCACTATGGCAAAGGAAGTAACACTGCATTTCATTACCAGCTCAGACGAAACCAAAACGGTGGATGCCGTTGTCGGCGACAGTGTGATGGAAACAGCAGTTAAAAATGATATTGATGATGTTGTGGCTGAGTGCGGTGGCAGCTTGATCTGTTCAACCTGCCATGTGTATTTGGACGACGCCACCGTTGCGATTGTCCCAGAGCCAGACGATTCTGAATTGGACATGCTGGAAGGTGTCGCTGCTGAACGCAAACCCAACTCACGCCTGAGTTGCCAGGTGATCGTGTCAGAAGACATGCAAGGCCACACCATTCGAACACCAATAGACCAATAAACATCCATATACGCAATGGCAATTAAACCTATAGAGGGATTTAACCGCATAGGCGAAGAAAATGCATTCGCTGTGCTGGCGCGTGCAACACAACTGGCCAGTGAAGGCACCGACGTAATCAACCTGGGCATTGGGCAACCCGATTTTCCCACGCCTAAACACATTGTAGATGCCGCTATTAAAGCACTTCAAGAAGGGCATCATGGCTATACACCTGCTAATGGTATACAGCCATTACGCGAAGCTGTCGCGGAAGATCTAATCACTCGGTATAACACCGAAGTAGCGGCCGAAAACATCATGATCATGCCAGGCGGCAAGGTCACCATGTTCGCCGCGATTCTTATGATGGGTGAGCCGGGCGCAGAAATACTCTACCCTGACCCCGGGTTCCCGATCTACCGCTCAATGATCGAATATACCGGCGCCACCCCCATACCCATACCCATTCGCGAAGAAAACAATTTCGCATTTTCTGCAAGCGAAACACTGGCACTGATCAATGATAAAACGCGTTTACTCATTATCAATTCACCGGCAAACCCCTGCGGAGGCGTGACACCAAAAGCTGAAATAGATGCCTTGGTTAAAGGTTTGGAATCACATCCCAATGTGGCCATAATGTCAGACGAAATCTATGATCAAATGACCTACGACGGCAACCAACACATCAGCCTGTTATCTTATCCGTCGATCAGAAACCGTTTGATACTGCTTAACGGCTGGTCCAAAACCTATGCCATGACTGGTTGGCGTATGGGTTACAGCCTCTGGCCTGACGCCCTGTTCGACAGCGTTAGAAAACTGGCCGTCAATGCCTGGAGCTGTGTAAACGCACCAGCGCAATATGCGGCTATTGCAGCACTTCAAGGCCCTCAAGATGCCGTTGCAAGCATGATGAGCGCGTTCGATGAACGCAGAAAATTCGTATTTAACGAACTCAACAATCTGTCTGGCTTCAGCTGCATAAAACCAGCCGGTGCGTTTTACGCGTTCCCAAACATTGAAGAAACAGGCTGGAAAGCAAAACCACTGGCATCGGCACTTCTAGAGCAAACCGGCGTTGCTACAATTGGTGGACCAGATTTTGGCATCCATGGCGAAGGCTACATCCGCGTGTCGTACGCCAACTCTATTGAAAACATAGAAAAGGCCTTGCAGCGCATTGATGATTTCCTGCGCTTGCAAAAACCAGCTTCATGATTAGCCCAATGCCAGATATCGCTTCGCGCGTTTATAACCACTCATTTAAACTCGACCCTATCATTCGCAGCCTGCTCGACACAGATGTATACAAGCTTTTAATGCTGCAAACCATCTGGAAAGAACATGCCGATGTGCCAGTCACATTTTCTTTGATCAATCGTACGCGCTCGGTAAGGCTGGCGGATGAAATTGACGAGCGGGAACTACGCTCACAGCTCGATCATGCTCGCAGCCTGCAATTGTCTAAAAAGGAAGTGATCTGGTTAGCGGGTAATACGTTTTATGGTAAACGACGCTTGTTCACCGAGCCATTCTTAAACTGGTTTAAAAACTATAAATTACCCGAATACGAAATGTATGTTGAAGACGGTCAGTTCGTCATTAATTTCGCCGGCACTTGGGCTGACGTTACATTATGGGAAATATACGTACTGTCCATTATAAGTGAATTGCGCTCTCGCACAGCGCTCGAAGGCGTCGGCCGGTTTGAACTTGACGTACTCTATGCTCGCGCCAAAGCCAAACTATGGGAAAAAGTCCTGCGTCTGGAAAACCTTGATGAACTCATGATCGCCGATTTTGGCACGCGCAGACGCCACAGCTTTTTATGGCAACGATGGTGCGTTGCGGCAATGCACGAGGGGCTTGGCGAAAAATTTATTGGTACCAGTAATGTACTCATGGCAATGGCTCTTGATCTTCATGCCATTGGCACCAATGCACACGAACTGCCGATGGTTAGAGC
>CAYSZH010000037.1:28805-31208 GCA_964435305.1 uncultured Granulosicoccaceae bacterium | reverse complement strand
TATTATGAATGATGACCAGACAGATGATGATATGGACGGCATAGGTGATGTCTGTGACCCAATGCCATAGGACGATTGGCTACGATCAATATGCCACTGTGATGGAATTGCGCAGCTCCGCAATATTGTCGTTCTGGCAATGAGACGCTATTCTCAGACAGCACTGGGTGAAACCAAGGATGCTGTGATGATGAAAATCTACTTTACAGCCGCGGTGCTTGGTGCTGCTACTCTAATTTTCCACTACCAGGTGTTGGCGCAACCTCTGCCAGGCAATGTGGTTAGTGTAGCTGCCGTTACAAAAGCCGATCTTGACCAGGAAGTAGGCCATTTACCTGCACAATTGCCCCCGATTGAGTCATTGGTTGCATACCATGATGATGACTATGGCTTCTCAATGGCAGTGCCTGAAGGTTGGCGTAAAATCTTAACTGTCGAAGGCGATGATGAAGGATCAACTGATGACGGTTATGCGGTTGGTTTTGAATCCAAGCGTAGCCATGATGAAGATGTGTTTGCCGACTACATCATGATAGAACTATTGCCGGGTGGACATACTGGTGCGTTTGAGACAGACGGTGCGCACACTAACGTTGTGATCGTCGATGGTATTCCTGCTATCACGGATCAGGCGTGGCTTAATGACTTTGAGATTAGCGAGAACGAGATAGATCTTGTGGTATTTCAGGCTGAGATTGTCGAGCCGGGATACACGATTGGAATTTATGTTATAGGAGAGCAGGCCGAGGCTGTGGTGCTTGAGGATGCATTTACGCTGGTTCTTAAAACACTGAAATTACCCGAAGAGCCATTTTCGACCAGTTAAGGTCAACCAGTTAGGGATCAGGTCTTTCGAAGCCACATATGTGGCTTCGAAAGACCTGACCCCCGAAACCAATTACTGCGCCTTTTCCGGATACCCTTCAGGAAATAGCTCAAACGGTGGCAAATGATTTGGAGCCACGAATCCGGCATCGTCTCTTAGTAAAATTTTCGAAGCAGTGCCTGACGTTGGATCTGACTGCAACAATCCTCGTTTTTGGTAGGCTCTGACATAATCTATTTTGTATTGCGCTGGAAATTCGGTTGTCTCATCTGGCGAACCAGGCCACCAACCACCAAGCGCTGTATTCAGGATTATGTACATTTCCTCCTGCGATACTTTTGAATCCACCACTCTGTGGCGTTCAATTCCATCTATGTAGTAAATGATGGTTCCCGGAAGCCATTCAACACCATAGGTGTGGTACTCGGCTGGAAAATCGATGCCTTTGGTTGGCATAGATTCAGTTGATCGTAGGTTGCCATCTGAATCAAAGTAGTGGTACGTGTGGTAAACCACATCTTGATTGTCACCGATAAACTCCATAATATCGATTTCAGGTTTGTCGTTATTATAGTAGGCATTCAAAAGCCAAAAAGCCGGCCACAGGCCTTGGCCAAGAGGTACCTGCAGCCGTGCTTCAACGTAGCCGTAGGTAAATTTAAACGCGTCGTATGTCGTCATAACACCAGAAAGATATTCCTGGCCGTTGGCATTTTCCAGTAAATTACCGGGCGTTTCGATAGAGTTAATGGTCACGGCTTCGCCGTCAAAGCTAAATGGGTTATAACCGAAATCAGGTTTGTTCTGAATATCAACATAGTGCTGTTTTTCGTTGTTGATGATGATCTCATCGCCCCACAAGTACTGGGTAACCCATTTTGAACTGTCTAGCTCTGAACCTTCAAATTCATCTGAAAACACAAGTTCATACCCATCGAGTAAATTTTCGTTGGGCTTAGGCGAATCAGGGTTCACGCGACCTGTACCCCTGACTTTTACAGTCAATCCTGTGGCTATTCGATTGTGATTGTCGTCGTAATCGAATGACTTGATTTCGTAGTAGTAATTTTCATCGAAGGTATCAGTGTCGGTATAGCTAGGCTCAAACACCGTGGCAACAAAAGCGGATTGTTTAAATACGTTATAACCTCTGGCATTTGGATCAGCATCCCAATAGATGCTTATCGAGCCATCGTCATTGACATTCCCTTCAAAACCATCAGTGGTTGAGGAGACGAAATGACTTCCAAAATCGCCTTCGGATACTGCCGCTGCAGGTTCTTCTTCCGGTGCTTCGGTTCTTGTTTCTGTGGCAGTTTCTTTGGTATCTAACGACGCTTCGGCGATAGGTTCGGGTTCAGGGTCAGGTTCGCTAGCCGCGTCCGATTCGGTTGCGTTCTCAGGCTCACCAACGGCTTCAGGTTCGGTGGCAGGCTCAATTTCTACTGCTGGCTCGGTTGCGGGCTCAGGTTCGTTGACCGTTTCCGCCTGGGCTGCAGGCGCAGGTTCGTTGACCGTTTCCGCCTGGGCTGCAGGCTCAGGTTCGTTGACCGCTTCCGTCTGGGCTGCAGGCTCAG
>CAYSZH010000037.1:0-28705 GCA_964435305.1 uncultured Granulosicoccaceae bacterium | reverse complement strand
GTTCGTTGACCGCTTCCGCTTGGGCTGCAGGCGCAGGTTCGTTGACCGCTTCCGCCTGGGCTGCAGGCGCAGGTTCGTTGACCGCTTCCGCTTGGGCTGCAGGCGCAGGTTCGTTGACCGCTTCCGCTTGGGCTACAGGCGCAGGTTCACTAGAGGTTTGGGGCTGCGTTGCGGGCGTTGCTGGCTCGCTAACCGCTTGTGTTGGGTCAGTTGGTTTTGAAGCTGTATCTGGCTCAGCTGTTGTTGCGGGAATGACGGCAACGCCCGATTCGGCGGTGGTAGTGTCCCGTTCGGCGGCGATTTCAGTGCCATCTGGCAGATCGGCTCCTGGTAAGGCTAGCCCTAATTCCGGCTCTGGCTGCGCAGCCGCACTTTGTTCTGCGTTGTTATTGGTGGCCATCGCCTGAGCTGCACTCAAGGATTGAGCGCTACCGGCTGAGAGCTGTGAGGCACTAAGTGAAGAGCCACTGGCGACTGCAGCTGGTGTCGGGCTGGCAGCGTCTGGTCCGCCCCCACAGGCGGATAGCAATATCAGTGAGGATAATGAGGTACTTAAAAGTGTAAATCGATACAGCGGTATTTGATCGAGTGTTTTGATCTTCATCGCAATTGTCTTCGTTATTATTTTATGTGCGTAATGTCACGCTTATCACCTTGGTAATACTCTTATAAAAAGGGAGTTAACCTTGGCATCTGGGCAGTTAGCGGATAGATCCGAAATCGCTAAAGAGATCGAGCGGGAACTGTTTGGAAATAGGGGCCTTGTTGGCACAAATCATGTAGTTACAGCACTGATAATCATCAGTGGATCGATACATGACTAAGCGCCATCCTCTATTTCAAGTCGTCGCAGCCGGAGTAATTCTCGGTAGTCTGGCTTTAAATCCTGCGTTTGCAGCCAGCTGGCAGGGAAGCTATCAAGTAGATGATCAGTGCTATTGCACCGGCGAGCTCCCCAGTGATCTTTCCGGTCAGATTGTACCGACCCCAGTTGGTGGAAAAACTGTGGCGCAGGTCTGTGAACGCATCGGCAAAGGTCCGAAGTTAAAACAAACTGCCGGAGTGTTTAACTTCGCGGTCTATCCGGATGCGCAATGTGGTCATGGCCCATTTTCAGAACAATCTGTTAATCCTATTGATTGTCTAGGATCTTACGAACCTGGAAGCGATGATTGCGAAGGTCAGGGTCCTAGCTGGAATCTTGCGGCTGCATTCGATGAATCAAAAAAACCGATTGAGTCTGTGGCTTCGACGGCCTCTGCGGTTACGGGTGGTTCCAGATACATCACCCCACAGCGTCTATCTGATTCAGCTGCTGATGAAAAAATCGTAGCAGGCTCTAATGCCGCTTCGTCAAATTCGGGCGCATCGAACAAGATTGACGCCAATGCCAGTGTCGTAACGATGGCGAAAACCCTGGCTAATCGAAAAAAATCACTAAAGAAAAAAGCACACAAACCTGTCATGCAAGTGAAAAAAGAATCACTTGAATCACTGCGCGCACGTCAGCTAGTACAAATTGAGGCAGCTCGCCAGCGCTTGTATGAGGGGAAAGCATTAGAGACGTTACCACTTGCCAAAACGTTTCCAGATGACTCGCTGACTACAGCGGTAAATACTGAGAATGAAATGTCTTCTACTGAAGCCACAGAGGATTCGGTAACTAAAGGCACTGACGCTGCACAAATAAATCCAGATTCCAACCCAGTGGCAAATTCTGAGATGAAACCAATGGCAGCATTGGATGAGACGAAGGCCGTAATTGCTGAGAAAGACCCCGTAAAAGCCGCGACAGAATCTGTTGTAGCATCAAAAACGAGCAGTGCCAGCACGACTTCAACCAGTTTGTCAGCGCTTCGCTTACCTGCATTGACGCGTGCAAGTTCATCTGAATTTGATTATTTCGAAGTGTTGCCTACGGCCTTTGATTTTGGCGGAACTGGTATCAATGTCGCAGTCAGTCGATCGGCGTTTGGCCGTATGCGTGTACTGCTGGACGCCAGCGCAGCCGATAGCTACCAGGAAGCTTTGATCGGTGTTGGTTTTTACCATACACCGGCATTTGCAGACAGACTTACTCTGGCAATGACGGCAGGTGTTGAGTATGGCAGTTTTACGTTTTCACGCCCGGGTGTGTCAACTGACCTGGATGATGGCGGTGCTTTCCTTGGTCTATCAACACGCTTAGTCGTTAATAATCACTTTGAATTACAAGGTGGTGCAGGCTACAGCGAGTTTTTTGACGGAGACATCATGGGCTTTGGTACGGCTTTGATTCACTTATCAAATCAGTTTGACTTCATTACTAAAGCACAAGTTGGCGACAATGACATGTTCGCATTTGGCATTCGTTACTACTACTAAGGGGCTAAGTGATGAAAATGATTAAGAGAAATCAAGTTTTGCTGATCACACTGGCTTTGAGCGTTGCTGGCTGTGGCGAGAGTGACTTAACTGATCTTGAGCAGACGGAGCTTGATGCGGCCGAGCGATCAGAATCTCTGATAAATGCTGGCGATGTGGCAGAACTAGTAGAATCACCCGCCGCGGGCTCTGCGCAGCCAGGTGTAGACTTGTCGCGGTACAATTTGGTGTTCTCAGATGAGTTCAACGACAGCTCACTGGACACCAGCAAATGGAATACAGCCTACGCCTGGGGAACAGATCTTGTCATTAACGATGAGTTGCAGTATTACGTTGATGTTAACAATGATCCAGATTTTGGCTACTCGCCGTTTAGTTTTGATGGTGAAACGATCACTATAAGCGCAATTGAGACTCCGGCTGAATTAAGCACGGTCGCAAATAATCAAGCCTACCTCTCTGGAGTAATCACGACAGCGGACAAATTTGATATGACCTTCGGTTATATTGAGGCACGTATGTCCTTTCCCGTAGGGACTGGACTGTGGCCAGCGTTTTGGATGCTCAGCAGCGAATTTGTCGATCTTAAACCGCAATTATTTATCGCTGAGGCTGACGGTTCTAAGCCTGGCAGCATATTCCACAACTATAACTATCATGATGCCGACGGTAACTTGCGTTCGCCTGGGCAATGGCAAGTTGAGAGCTCAGACTTCATTGATGGCTTTCAGACGCTAGCGGTCAGTTGGGAGCCGGACGAACTACTGTTTTTTATAAACGGGGAAGCACGGTATCGTGTGATCGGTGAGAACGTGTCTAAGCAGGCGATGTACTTGCTGATGAACTTGGCTGTTGGCGGCATATGGGTTGGTTCTCCTGACTCAACAGTGACATTTCCGGCAGAGTTAAAAGTGGACTATGTCAGGGCGTATCAAAAGTCGGGTTCTTGAAACCAAAAATCAGAAACCCGAATTACTTTTATAGGAAAGCGCGGGGCAACGCAGTTAGTTCTTAATCGAGATCTTTAAAACTGAGTGTTTCGTCCCCGTGTCTATATTGAGCAAATTCATCCACTCTAAGCTTTTTAAAATTTTCTAATTGCTGTTTTACGTTTTTCTGTTTTATTTCAATAGACACACAGTGACCTTGCGATCTGGTTTGTTCTGCAAGCGCGAAAAGCGCTGTAATATCACTTACCTCTTTTTCATCATAAATTACCAGCAGCTGCTTTTGCTCGCCTGGAATATTAAAATTTTGTTCGCTAAGAATATGCAAAATACGTTCGAAACCAATTGAAAAGCCGCAAGCCGGGACTTGCCGTCCTTTTAGAAATTTGCCAATCATATTGTCGTAACGCCCACCACCTGCAAGTGCGGACCCAAAATCTTCAGATTCTATTTCGAAAATAGGGCCCGTGTAGTAACCCATGCCACGCACCAAAGACAGATCAAAACTGATTTTGTAATGGCCCTTGGAAAGTGCTTCACTGGCGTTCATGATTTTCTGTAAATCTTTTTGTACGTTTTCATCTACGCTGGGGATATGCTGTTCAAGCGTATCTAATGTAATGTCTCCAGCTTCAAAGGAATGGATGATGTTCATCAATTTATCGATGCTGGCATCATCAAGTGTCTGTTTTGCTAATTCCGTTTTTACACCGTCTACTCCAATTTTGTCTAGTTTATCGAGTGTGACTAAAACAGCCCCCAATTTGGAAGCATCTATTCCGCAGTAATTAGCCAGGCTTTCAAGCACGCGCCTGTCATTTAGGCGCACTCGATAGCGCTTGAAACCAAGTGCATGCAATGTGCTGGCCGTGACATGGATCAATTCAATTTCCACGTTAGGGGAGGCTGATCCAAGATAGTCGATATCGCATTGCATAAACTGACGAAAACGACCTTTTTGTGCACGCTCTGCACGCCATACATAGCCCATCTGGATAGACTTAAACGGTGTGGGTAGTTTTGCATGGTTGTTCGCATAAAAACGCGCCAATGGCAGGGTTAGATCAAAACGCAAGCCATAGTCGACCAGATCGTTTTCGTGTTGAACTGCCTGGTCCAGATTGAGTTTTTCACCGCGCTTGAGCACTTTGAACAACATGTTGAGGTTTTCACCGCCTTCGGCATTTTGCAAAAGAGCAATGTTTTCCATTACCGGTGTTTCGATATACTGGAAGCCGAAGCTTTGATAGCTTTTGAGGATATGTTGCCTGACATGGTCGCGTAAGCGCGCTTCAAGCGGTTCGAAATCCCGCATGCCTTTGACAGGTTTGGATGATACTTGCATGAGTTACTGTCGTTTTAAGTCTGATTAAATCTAATTGTAGGGTGAATTACACTTTGTGTCGTGCTGAGCATGTCTAATTTGCCTCGAGTACCACAAAGGCAACCACCTGATCTTTTTCATCGCTGAGGCTCACGTGCATGCCTGTCACACCCATTGATGTACACAACTCCGCTGCTTTTCCACAGACCTGCAACAGTGGTTTGCCAACATCATTGTGCTCGACGTAAAAATCGCGGAGTAAAACGCCTCCACGCTCACCTGTACCCAAGGCTTTTACAGCGGCTTCTTTTATAGCGAAGCGTTTTGCCAAAAAAATGCCCGCACGCTTGCTTTTTTCTAAGGTTGTTATTTCTGAAGGGTGTAAAAAGCGGCGTTCAAACCTATCAGCAAACCGGGCATGTACTTGTTCAATTCTACTGATGGTGACGATGTCCACACCGGTGCCAACAATCACAACATGGCTCGCAAAGCTTTAGCGTTTGTCTGAAGGCAGATGGTTATGGCGCTTATTGCCATTGTCTTGCTTCCACCATCAGGCGTTTCATCTCAGTGACCGCGGCAGGTAATCCAGTAAACATTGCACGTGCAACCAAACTGTGTCCGATATTGAGCTCGTTTATGGTTTCAATTTCAGCAATGCGTTGCACATTGTTAAACTGTAAACCGTGGCCGGCGTTAACCAGTAAACCCAGGCTGTACGCAAAGTCGCATGCACTCATTAACCTGGCAAGCTCCGCAGCGCGAGTGGTATCGTTCTGTGCTTCGGCAAAGCCGCCGGTATGCAATTCGATAACCGGTGCGCCAATACGGGCGCTGGCTTCTATTTGAGCTTCGTCCGGATCAATGAACAAAGACGTGTGCACGTCGGCCTCGGCCATAGCAGAGCACAAGTCTTTTAAACTGTCCTGATTAGCGAGCACGTCAAGCCCGCCTTCAGTGGTGAGCTCTTCGCGTTTTTCAGGCACGATGCATACATCATGTGGCTTTATGCGTAAGGCCAGATCGATCATTTCTTCCGTTGCAGCGATTTCCAGATTTAATTTTGTTTGGGTACACACCGCAAAGCGTTCGATATCGTGATCTTGTATGTGCCGACGATCTTCGCGCAAGTGCATGGTAATACCGTCAGCGCCGGCAATCTCAGCCTGCAGTGCTGCATGTACAGGGTCTGGGTATATCCCGCCACGTGCCTGTCGAATGGTTGCAACGTGATCAACATTTACGCCAAGGTAAATGGGTTGTTTCATGCTGTGTCCGCCCTAATTTCCGCCACCGGCAAAATCCGTTTGTGGCTTTGAGAAAAACCAGTGTAACCCATGTATCAAGGCTTATCAGTTGGCAGAGCGACTAGCTGTGGTGTACAACAGGATATGTGTGGTGCTGAAGCTATCGGCACTCACTGCATCGCGCCAGATCGCAACAAACCGCGCCAGGCCTTGTTCAGGCTGAATAACAACGATCGCAAGCTGTGATGTGCGAAAGCCGCCCGAGCCCAAGGTCCCGTGCCAATGGGTATGGTCGTCACAGTAAGTAAACTGTTGTTCCTGATCGCAATGCAGGTAACGCGGTTCTCCATCCTGTTGCCAAAGACGAGTCGCAGCGAAAAAAATTAGCAGCGTGATTAAAATACAGGGAAATGCACCGATTGGACATAGCCATATTGCGCGTACAGAAAGTAGGCTGCACACGATAAGCAGGCTTCTGAACGTCAAGGACGAACTAATCTGGATTGACCAGGCTGTCTCTGATTTTGTCGATAATCGTTTGGTATCGGGCATCCTTGTCCTTACCGCTAATTAGGCTGTAGAGTTCGGGTTCTTGCAATTCGAGCAGCATTTCAAACACCTGACGCTCGGCCTCCGTTGCCGAGTCGTAGTGCTTGTCAAGATAGCCAAGTGTGGCTTGATCCAGTTCGCGCATGCCTCTTCGGCACTTCCAGCGTAGACGAGATTTATCACTCATAAAACCTGCGCCGGCGCTGTTGTGTGGCGCACGGCTTTACAGACGCCGCTGTACCAGCATCTTTTTAGTTTCTGCTATCGCTTTGGCAGGGTTAAGGCCTTTAGGACAGACTTGTGCGCAATTCATGATGGTATGGCATCGGTAAAGCTTGAACGGGTCTTCAAGGTCGTCCAGACGTTCGCCGGTTGCGTCATCGCGAGAATCGGCAAGCCATCGGTAGCTAGCCAGCAACGCGGCTGGGCCAAGATAGCGATCGCTGTTCCACCAGTAACTTGGGCAACTGGTTGAGCAACAAGCGCATAGAATACATTCGTAAGCACCATCGAGTTTCTCGCGATCTTCAGGTGATTGCAAACGCTCTCTGTCAGGCGGTGCAGGGGAATCTGATTTCAACCAGGGTTCGACAGAGGCATATTGTGCATAGAAATGCGTTAAATCTGAGACGAGGTCTTTGATCACCGCTTGATGTGGCAGTGGATAAATAGTGACATCACCTTCGATATCCTCAATGGCCATGGTGCAGGCCAAAGTATTTCCACCATCGATATTCATGGCGCACGATCCGCATATACCTTCTCGGCAGGAGCGCCGAAATGTAAGCGTAGAATCCATCTCGTTTTTGATCTTTATGATGGCATCTAGCACCATGGGTCCACAGGTATCCATATCGACTTCATAGCTATCGATTCTTGGATTTTTGCCGGTGTCCGGGTCGTAGCGGTACACCTTAAAAACGCGCGTATTGCTTGCGCCATCAGGTGCCGGAAAATGCTGACCCTTAGTAACTATCGAATTGCTAGGAAGTGTAAATTCCGCCATGAGACGTTCTCCGAATCTTATGTTTTACAGTCGGCTTGAAATAGGGTTGCTTTAGTACACGCGCTGCTTTGGTGGAATCACTTCACACTCGTCACTGAGTGTGTACATGTGAACAGGGCGGTAATCAATCGTGACGTTGGCATTTTCGTTTGTCCATGTCAGCGTGTGCTTCATCCAGTTATCATCGTCCCGATCTTCGAAATCATCGCGAGCATGGGCACCGCGGGTTTCAGGGCGATTGTGCGCACCAACAATGATGGTCTGAGCCTGGCACAACATGTTTTCAAGCTCCAGTGTTTCAACCAAATCGGTGTTCCAGATCAGATTAGGGTCGTCTACTTTGACATCATTGAAGCTGTCAACAATGGTGCGCATTTTATCTATGCCTTGCTGCAGCGAATCCCCTGTTCGGAACACGGCCGCGTGTTTTTGCATTGTACGCTGCATGTTGTCACGAATCTGTGCTGCCCCGGTGTCACCTTTGGCGTGACGAATTTTATCAAGATGGGCAAGCGTAGGTTCGGAGTCTTTGTCTGTCAGTGGGCGATGAGCGCTGCCGGGTTTAATCAGTTCTGCTGCGCGTAAGGCTGCTGCTCGGCCAAACACCACAAGATCAAGTAACGAGTTACTGCCCAAACGATTTGCACCGTGCACAGATACACAAGCTGCCTCACCGATGGCCATGAGTCCAGGCACAATCGTATCTGGGTTGCCGTCTTTTAACGTCACAACCTCACCATGGTAGTTAGTGGGTATGCCGCCCATGTTGTAGTGAACGGTTGGTAGCACCGGAATAGGTTGCTTGTTCACATCAACGCCAGCGAAAATCCGTGCCGATTCGGATATGCCTGGCAAACGTTTTTCAATGACATCGCCACCCAGGTGCATCAGATTCAAAAAGATATGGTCGTTGTCTGCGCCAACACCACGCCCTTCGTTGATTTCCATTGTCATGGAACGGCTAACCACATCACGCGATGCAAGATCTTTAGCGTTGGGCGCATAACGTTCCATGAATCGCTCACCGTCTTTGTTGGTTAAATAACCCCCTTCGCCGCGCACACCTTCTGTAATAAGAACACCCGCACCATAGATACCAGTAGGGTGAAATTGCACAAACTCCATATCCTGTAATGGCAGCCCGGCGCGTAACACCATGGCATTGCCGTCGCCCGTGCAGGTGTGGGCAGAAGTTGCTGAGAAGTAGGTTCTGCCACAACCACCAGTGGCCAAAACCACAGTATGGGCCTGATACCGATGTAAAATGCCAGTGGCAAGATCAAGAGATATCACCCCTTTGCACTCGCCATCGACCATGATCAGATCGATTGCAAAGTGTTCAATATAGAATTCGGCATGATGCTTTATCGATTGCTGATACAAGGTGTGCAGAATGGCGTGCCCGGTTCTATCGGCCGCGGCGCAGGTACGTTGTGCCGCTCCACCTTCACCGAAGTGTGTGGTCATGCCACCAAATGGGCGTTGATAAATTTTGCCGTCTTCTGTACGTGAAAATGGTACGCCGTAATGTTCTAGTTCGATTACCGCCGGTACGGCTTCACGGCACATGTATTCGATAGCATCCTGATCGCCAAGCCAGTCAGACCCTTTAATGGTGTCGTACATGTGCCAGTTCCAATGATCTTCGCCCATGTTGCCCAAGGATGCGCTCATACCACCTTGGGCAGCAACCGTATGTGAACGTGTCGGAAACACCTTGGTAATGCAGGCTGTGGAAAGCCCCTGTGTTGCCATGCCGAGTGTGGCCCGCAAGCCAGCACCGCCAGCACCAACGATAACGACGTCGTAGGTGTGATCAACAATCTGATAAGCGTTTGTCATGAGTTTTATATTTTCGCTAAATTATTATCGCAACTTAATTTGTGATGTTTGCATGCTCTTTGAGCGCAAGCTTAAAGGGATGAATTTTACGAACCAAATGAAATGCGCAGTACTGAAAACACACCCAATACCGCGAGCACCGCGCAGACAAAGTTCACTCCGATAATGCTTGCCGTTCTAACACCGTGGTTGCCGATGTAATCTTCAATCACCATTTGCAAGCCAAGCTTGGCGTGGTAAAAGCCCGTTAAAAACAACAGAATGAGCATAACGGCTGAAAATGGGCTGGCTAACCAGCTGTGTATATCGGCGTGAGTCATGCCAGGCAGTGAGGCCACGGAAAAACAAAACCACAGAATAAGCGGCACCATCGCAATAGCGGTGAGTCGTTGAACCCAAAAATGGCTGGTGCCTTCTTTGGCAGAACCAAGGCCTTTGACTTTTGATAACGGTGATTGCAGTTGGCTCATGATGCGCTCGCAACGATCCAGGTGATTACGGTGAGTACTAAGGCAGCTACAAGGCAGACTTTTGCCGTTTTATTAGCTGTTTCCAATTCAAACCCTTTACCGATATCCCAGAACAAATGGCGAATGCCATTGCACATGTGGTAGTACAGGGTAAGTGTGAATCCGAAAAAAACCAGACGGCCAAACCAGGAACCGATAAGCCCTTGCGCAAAGCTAAAGTTGTCTGCAGAACCTGCGGCGCTAGCAATGACCCAAACAAGCAGCACCAGAGCCAGGCTGTTGGCAACGCCTGAGGCACGGTGTCCAATCGAAAGTAGCGCGGTGAGCGGCAACTTATACACTTGCAAATGTGGCGATAGGGGTCGCGTGTCTTTTAGGGCCATCTAAATGTTCTCTTTCTAACTAAATTATTGTTGCAGGCGCGACTTAAAAATCTGTGCAGCGCCCATTTTTTTCCCAATCACCGTAACGGGTTGGTTCAGGCCCTTTTTGGCCACCTATTTCGACCGGTCTGGTAGCATCCTTTGCTGCGTCGGCTGTGTGCTTGTCGCTACTGGCCTTGCGGCTATTCAGCTCTTCTGGAGAACTCGTTTCACCAGATTGTGTCTCGTTTTCTACAATTTCGGATGTCTTGTTGGGCCGAGGGCCAGATGTAGGATCAGTATTCTGCATTACGACCAAACTAGAGAGCCTTATAGGGGGCTGCGTGCATCGCCAGCACATTGGCGAACAAATAACCCGGTTTTATGCCACGACCAAAGACGACAGTTAGCTACCACAGATGCGATTGCATTGTATTGGTGCGCTGTGAATACACTAATACGTTGCACTGAATCTGCCAGATTGCCGCTAATTTGCTGCTTATATTCCAAAAGCAGCGTTAACTGTACTTGTCAGAGGGCCTGTGACACCCCACAATTGTAACAAATATTGCCAGCGATACCTGTACAACACTTGTGCCGGTTGAACAGGTGTTTTGGACACCACTGTAGTGGAATGAGTTCAGCCGGTTAGGAAAAACGGAAAAAAAAGACGATGAACACCGAATGGGAATCTGCCCTGAAGACGATGGGCGCTGTAATTTATTCCGAAAATGATGCTGAATTGAGCGATTCAGATGCAATTAGCCTGTCCCAATTTGACGGTGCTGATTCGTACCTGCTAATGCCGCTCGTGTCACTGCGGGTGGTTGATGTTGAGGGGGCGGATGCGAACAAGTTTTTACAAGCTCAGTTCTGCAACGATGTGTCTGCGCTGGCCGATGGGACGGCCCAAATCAATGGTTATTGTTCACCAAAAGGTCGCTTATTTGCTGTGTTTGCATTGTATGCAACCAGTACGGGTTATCGCATCCTGATGCCTGATTCAGTGATGGCCAATTTTATCAAGCGATTGCGCATGTACGTTTTGAGATGGGACGTCACATTTACTGAGCGCTTAGACTTAGTCTGCACCGGTGTCGCTATGCAAGCGAGCGGCTCGGCAGCCCAAGCCCTTAGTGAGGCAACAGCGATTAAGGATCTGCCTGCTGCGCCTATGTCATGCGCTCAGCAAAAAAATGTCGATGTTATCCACTGGCACGCGGTGCCTGCTGAGTTTGGCAAATCGGCACTAGCACGCTACGTGATTGTGGCCAATGTGGATACCCAGCTGCCAATTTGCAAACACAAAATGGTGCGGCTTGCCGGTTCCGCGCAGTGGCGTTGGGGCGATATTGTCGCGGGTGTGCCCTCGGTTGTGGATGCCACCAGTGAACAATTTATTCCGCAAATGATCAATCTGCAATTGCTGGATGGCCTGAGTTTTAAGAAGGGTTGCTATCCGGGGCAAGAGATCGTCGCGCGCATGCAATATCTGGGAAAACTGAAGAAAAACATGCGTCTGTTTAAATCTGATGGCGCAGCAGACGCCGTGAACGCTGGGGATGTGATTACCACCGAAACAGACAACAACGCCGGTATGGTGGTTGATGCTGTGAACAGCGAGGAAGGCACCTATCTGTTGGCAGTTGTTAATAAGCTCGTTCACGCAAGTGACATGAGAGTAGCTGGGCAGACACTTTTACAACTGGACTTGCCTTATTCTGTACCTGAAGAGTAAGCACCTTATTTCCTAATCGCTCTAATTCGACCATGCCTATCGTTTATCGTGCAGCCAATATGATTGATGCGCAGCTCGTGCTCGATGATCTAATTGCAGCGGGGCTGAAGGCACGTATTCAAGGCGGTTATCTCAGCGGAGCCATAGGCGAGCTGCCACCTGATCAGCTTATTAGTATCTGGGTTGATGTGCCGATGCATTTTGATCGAGCCAGACAGGTGGTTGAGGACTTCGAGCAATCACAAAAAGTAAAGGGATCAGAGCGTCCCTGCCCAAAGTGTGCCGAATTGCTCGAGCCGCAGTTTGGCCGCTGCTGGCGCTGTGGAGCCTGGCAGACAGTTGATTAGTGTCGGCAAGCAGCATGCGCCTGTACTGCCCGCGAGCAGTGGTTGAGATTGAGCCTTGTTTTTTCGACGCTGCAGCTTGTTGCGGCCTTCAGAATCGCAGCCGTTACCAAGCTCAACCCTATGAAACTTAGTGAAGCAGGGCAAACAATTTACGCCGATACTGACCAGCAAGCGGATCCTCACCAAGCACATTGAATAAGGCCAGCAATTTTTTGCGCGGCGCGCCATCGTTGTAGTCGGCATCGCGTTGCACCATTTCAAGTAAGCCATCCATGCCGGATTGAACATCGCCTGCTAAGGCTGTGGCAATCGCTAGCTGGTAGCGAACATTGCTGTCGTCAGGGTTAGCGGCCAGTTCAGACTGCAACTCACTGACGCTTTTACTGGTATCGGCTTCTTTGGCAAGCTCCAGAGTGCCGGCCAGGCGGTTAGCCACCGTGCTGTTTTGGCTATCCTCTGGTAAGGCTTTTAGGCAACTTGCTGCAGTGTCCAGATCACCTGTGCTGACACAGATTTGCCCGAGCGCAAGCAGAATGTCCTCGTTAGCCGGGTCTGTGGCCTGCGCCTGCTGCAGTATTTCCCGAGCACCTTGCGAGTCGCCTTGCTCGAACAACATCATGGCCTGAGCGACAACCGGGTTTTGCATGGTGGCGTCATCTGCTTCTGCTTCATCGTCGCCTGACTTAACATCATGGCTCTCTAGGAATTTACGGACATCCGGTTCTGGCAAAGCACCCATAAATTCATCGATGAGCTGTTTGTTTTTAAATAGCTTAACGGTGGGCAGGCTGCGGATGCCGAGCTGTTGAGCGATACCGGGATGGGCTTCGGTATCGAGTTTTGCCAGCACAAATCCGCCATCAAATTCGATAGCAAGCTTCTCCAGAACCGGCATCAGTGACTTGCAGGGGCCACACCAATCGGCCCAGAAATCGACCAGTACCGGCTGCTTTTCAGAGCCCTCGACCACCACGTCGATAAAGTTTTCTTCGTTGAGTTCAATAATATGTGCTGAGGCAGACATGAATTTCAAAGATTACGTTTGACAATGACATAGTGTGTCGTCTGTTTCACCGAACTTCAAGGGCTGATGGACTTTCAAGCCAGATATTTGGCATTGGGCTACAATTTAGTGTCTTCCATGAATCAAATCGCCTTCCAAACCACGCATGAGTAAGGACTATAACGCCGCTTCGATAGAAGTGCTGAGTGGACTAGACCCGGTGCGCAAACGCCCAGGTATGTACACCGATACCCAGCGCCCGAACCACCTGGCTCAGGAGGTCATCGATAACAGTGTGGATGAAGCCCTTGCCGGCCATGCATCCGACATTCAGGTCAAGCTTTACAAAGATGGCTCGCTTGAGGTAATCGATGATGGTCGAGGCATGCCAGTGGACATGCATCCAAAGCTAAAAAAACCGGGTGTGGAGGTCATTCTCACAACCCTCCACGCTGGCGGTAAATTCTCCAACGATAACTACAAGTTCTCCGGTGGCTTACACGGTGTTGGCGTTTCGGTGGTGAACGCTTTATCGAAAAAGCTCGAAGTGTCCATTCGTCGTAAAGGGCATGAATTTTTAGCGACCTTTAAAGGTGGTAATGTCGATAAAAAACTCAAACCAGTTAACAAAGTAGGTCAGCGCAATACCGGCACGCGCATTCGATTCTGGCCTGATAAAAAATACTTCGATTCAGAGAAAATTTCCTTACCCAAGCTGCGGCATTTGTTGCGCGCGAAGGCTGTGTTATGTCCGAAACTGAGAGTGCGTTTAACCGATGAGGCAAGCGGCGAGAAAGATGAGTGGTATTTTGAGGATGGTCTTGTTGACTATTTGTTGACTGCGCTTGAAGGCTTTGATCGACTTCCTGAGCAGCCTCTGTCCGCTACGATGGAAGCAACAACGGAAGCCGCGGAATGGGCTGTTGCCTGGTTGCCTGAAGGCGGGGAGTGCGTACAGGAAAGCTACGTCAATCTCGTGCCTACGGCGCAGGGTGGTACACATGTCAATGGTTTGCGCACCGGTTTAACAGACGCGATCCGAGAGTTTTGCGATTTTAGAAATCTGTTGCCACGAGGTATTAAAATCACCCCTGAAGATGTGTGGGACAGATTGAGTTTTATCTTGTCAGTCAAGATCGACGACCCGCAGTTTTCAGGACAAACTAAAGAGCGGTTGTCGTCACGAGAGTGCGCTGTATTCGTCTCTGGTGTAGTGAAAGATCACACTGCACAATGGCTTAATCAGCATCCTAAAACGGGCGACGAAATTGCTGCAATGGTTATAGCGTCAGCGCAACATCGTGCCCGTGCTGGTAAAAAGGTGGTTCGCAAGAAGGTCGCCAGTGGACCAGCCTTGCCGGGTAAACTGGCTGATTGTGCATCCACCGATATTGATCGCACCGAATTATTTTTGGTGGAAGGTGATTCTGCGGGCGGCTCTGCCAAGCAAGCGAGAGATCGAGAATTTCAGGCTGTGATGCCCTTGCGCGGTAAGATCCTTAACACCTGGGAAACATCCGTAGACCAGATACTTGGCTCACAGGAAGTTCACGATATTTCTGTTGCTATCGGTATAGAACCTGGTGCCATTGACTTAAGCAATTTGCGCTACGGCAAAATTTGCATACTTGCTGACGCAGATTCAGATGGAGCGCATATCGCAACATTGCTATGCGCATTATTTTTAAGACACTTTCGCCCGCTGGTTGCCGCAGGCCATGTGTATGCAGCCATGCCACCACTGTATCGAATCGATGTGGCCAAAGAGGTTTTTTACGCAGTTGATGAGCCTGAACGGCAAGCTATTCTCGATCGTATAGAAGCGGAAAAAAAGAAAGGCAAAGTCACAATAACTCGGTTTAAAGGGCTTGGTGAAATGAACCCGCTACAACTTCGTGAGACATCGGTTGCACCGGATACTCGCCGCTTGATCAGGCTGACTGTTGATGATGGGGATGACACTAATAAAACCATGGACATGCTGCTGGCGAAGAAGCGTGCCAGTGATCGAAAGCGATGGCTGGAGACTAAAGGCGATTTGGCTGATGTCTGATCAAGTAAAACCGTCCCCTCTCGATGGTCCGTTGTGTGTACTGTCTAGTTGAGTCTTCCTTCTAATAAAATCCTTATTTTATGCACATTACATCCTCTACATTAAATGCCTTCGGTATCGTAAACGGCAGAACTGCAGCAATAAGATCTTTAGAGATATTAAGGTTAAACTGATGCCTATCAGCAATAAATAGCTTCCTAAGAAGTGCCAGACACACGCAAAATAAACCATCGATACTAGCGATGAACAAAAAAATAGTATTTTCCATTGCGACCTGTGTGCTCATGACAGCACGTTTCGCTCATGCAGAGAATGTCGAAATGTATCATCTTGTCTCAGGTGAGGAACAATCGTACGCGCTTCAGCGACTGAGATGTGTGTAATTGTTGCGGATGAAACCAGCACCGGAAAGAGTAAAGTTAAACAGCGCAAAGTACTATCTCTGGAAACTTGTGCTGATGATAAAGCAGGGCTTTAGACGTGGGCTGCGCGTAGCTCGCTCTAGCGCTTTACACTCCCGTTACAAGCAAAGGCACTCAAACAATTGAATGAACTGCGTTTCCCTTTCGTAGATCCGCCGCTGCCGGGACAAGTTGTTCCGGTGGTCGACGGGATCGAATGGATTAAGCTGCCACTGCCCTTTGCACTAGATCATGTCAATTGTTGGTGGTTAAGTGATGAAGGTGGTGCTGCCCTGATCGACTCGGGCCTTAATACCGTCGCAATTCATGATTGCTGGGAAACTGTGCTGGCCAATCGATCGTTACCGGAACAACTCTTGGTTACGCACTTTCATCCTGATCATTCAGGCATGGCAGGCTGGTTTGCACAAAAGGGCGTGTCCATCTTCGCCAGCCAAGTAGAAATGGAGGTTGTCCGCCGAATTCACGCGCTTAGCGACGCGGACGCTTCTGCCGGTTATGCCGATTGGTATCAGCAAAACGGTGTGGACCAACAAGCGGTTGAAGCCGCGAGAAAAGCACCTAATAACTATCGTCGTGGTGTTACATCGCCGCCTGAAAAAGTGCGCTATCTCAGCGATGGTGACGCCGTTGTCCTGGCTGGCGTCGAATTCGATGTGATGGTTGGGCGCGGGCATGCACCCGATATGCTCATGCTGTACAGCGAGGCGAAAAGTCTTCTGATAGCGGCCGATCAAATTTTGCCCACTATTTCGCCCAATATCAGTTTAATGCCTGGGGCTGCTGACCATAATCCACTGCTGAGCTTTCTCACCGACCTTAAAAAATTGCTGAGATTGCCCAAAGAAACACTTGTGCTGCCATCTCATGGGTTGCCTTTTTATGGGCTGCACGAGCGTATCGACGCGCTATTGGAACACCACGATCATCGGCTACAGCAAATCTTGGATGCCTGTCGAGAACCCGTAACGGCGGCAGGGCTATTTCCTCTGTTATTCAAGCGCGCACTGGACGCGCAGCAGCTCTCATTCGCACTTGGTGAATCCCTGGCACACTTGCGTTACCTTGAGAACCAATCACTCGTGGCCTGTGAACAGCGTAACGGGGTCCAATATTTTCTTGCGGTTTGAGCGTGTTGCCGGCAGGATCCACTAAGTAGACAAATTACGGGTAGAGCAAGTATTATGTGCGGGTAAATTATCTTCGGGGAAAGTAGCTTTTGTACAAGCCGCTTTTCCCGTTTGTGTATCTGCATCTGCTAAATGGAAATCCAAACTTGTTCAATCCGGCTTTGCTTGTTCTTGCTGACGGAACTCAATTTTCAGGCCGCTCAATTGGAGCTGACGGACAAACTGTTGGTGAAGTGGTATTCAATACCGCGATGACAGGTTATCAGGAGATCCTCACCGATCCTTCCTACACACGCCAAATTGTTACGCTCACTTATCCTCATATTGGTAATACCGGCACCAACCCCAGTGATCGAGAATCTGAAGCGGTGTTTGCATCTGGTTTGATAATTCGTGATCTGCCATCGCGGCACAGTAATTTTCGTGCAAACCAAAGCTTGCCGGATTTTTTACGCTCGAATAATCTGGTTGCTATTGCGGACATTGATACGCGCGCGCTGACCCGACATTTGCGTGAGCACGGTACGCAATCGGGTTGCATATTGACAGGAGAGGGGGCCGACCCTGCCGCCGCTTTGGAGAGCAGCAAAACTTTTCCCGGGCTCGCCGGAATGGACTTGGCGAAAGCAGTTACCTGTGATGTCGCGTACACCTGGGATGAGAAAACATGGTCGCTGGAATCCAATAGCTCGAATACCACTGCTGCGCCAGTCAAACACACACTCGCACAATCTGAGGCCAACTTTCATGTCGTGGCAATGGATTTTGGTGTGAAGCAAAACATCTTGCGCATGCTTGCAGATCGTGGATGCAGAGTGACTGTGGTTCCCGCCACCGCGACGCTGGACAACATACTGGCACTGTCACCAGATGGTGTGTTTTTGTCTAACGGGCCAGGTGATCCAGAGCCTTGTCGCTATGCGATTGACACTATCAAGGGTTTACTCAAAAAACGCCTACCGCTTTTTGGTATTTGCCTTGGGCATCAGTTGCTCGCGCTCGCATCTGGTGCGCGAACGATGAAAATGAAATTTGGGCACCATGGCGCAAATCACCCGGTGTTGGATATTGCCACTGGGAGAGTCATGATATCCAGCCAGAATCATGGTTTTGCTGTAGATGCCGACTCGTTAACAGAGCCGCTTGCGATAACGCATACAAGCTTGTTTGATAACACCTTGCAGGGTATTCGGCGGCTCGATACTCCGGCGTTCAGTTTTCAAGGTCACCCGGAAGCCAGCCCCGGACCACACGATGTTGATGAACTGTTCGATCAGTTTGTCGAGATGCTTGCCACTCACGCAGCCTTAACACCTGCCTGAGAATCCAATCGATCGTCAACTAAGAGTGCCCAACTGAGTACTTATGCCAAAACGTAGTGATATAAAAAGCGTTCTAATAATCGGAGCCGGTCCAATTGTTATAGGACAGGCCTGCGAATTCGATTACTCCGGTGCGCAAGCGTGTAAAGCGCTGCGTGAAGAGGGATTCCGAGTCATTCTCGTTAATTCGAATCCAGCTACTATCATGACCGATCCGGATATGGCAGATGCAGTTTACATCGAACCGATTGATTGGCGTGTTGTTGAACGCATTATTGAAAAAGAAAAGCCAGATGCCATCTTGCCGACAATGGGTGGGCAAACTGCACTTAACTGTGCGCTGGATCTTGCGCGCGAAGGTGTGCTGGCGAAAAACAATGTTGAGATGATTGGCGCCACACCAACAGCTATCGACATGGCAGAGGATCGCGATCAGTTTCGTGCTGCCATGGCAGACATAGAACTAAACACCCCACGAGCGATGATAGCTCACAATATGGACGATGCACAGCTAGCCGCAGATGCTATCGGATTTCCATGCATTATACGGCCATCGTTCACTATGGGCGGTAGTGGCGGTGGTATTGCCTACAACGCAGAAGACTTTGTCAGCATCTGCCAACGTGGCCTGGATTTATCTCCTACCACTGAAATTCTTATCGAAGAGTCTGTTCTTGGCTGGAAAGAATACGAGATGGAAGTGATTCGCGATACAGCGGATAATGTCATCATCGTTTGTTCCATTGAAAACCTGGATCCGATGGGGATACACACCGGTGATTCAATTACCGTTGCGCCCTCACAAACATTAACTGATAAGGAATATCAGATAATGCGCAACGCCTCCATTGCAGTCCTTCGAAAAATCGGTGTTGATACTGGTGGTTCGAACGTACAGTTTGCAATTAATCCCGAAAATGGTGCGATGATAATCATCGAGATGAATCCGCGCGTGTCGCGCTCATCTGCATTGGCATCCAAAGCCACAGGATTTCCGATTGCTCGTGTGGCGGCGAAGCTTGCGGTGGGGTACACGTTAGATGAACTTCGCAACGATATTACCGGTGGGTTGACACCGGCTTCTTTTGAGCCTGCAATAGATTATGTTGTCACCAAAATTCCTCGCTTCACGTTTGAGAAATTTTCGGCAGCTGATGATCGGCTTACAACGCAAATGAAATCGGTGGGCGAGGTGATGGCCATTGGCCGCACATTTAAGGAGTCTTTTCAAAAGGCGCTGCGTGGTTTGGAAATTGGCGTGAGCGGCCTGGATGAAATACTGGATGATCAACTGTCACCAGGCGAACGTCGAGACGAAAACGAACGCCAGCTGCGTGTTGCTCGTGCCGATCGTATTTGGTACGTGGCGGAAGCTTTTCGTGACGGTCAAACTGTGGATGAGGTGTTTGAGCAGACGCACATCGATCCATGGTTTTTGAACCAAATAGCTGAGCTTGTTGAACTTGAACAGGATGTTAAGCAACATGAGGTCAGCGCCATTGATGCCAGCTTCATGTTGCATTGCAAACGTAACGGTCTCTCAGATGCCAGGATGGCTAGCCTGCTCAATTGCGCTGAAAAAGAACTACGAGCGCAACGCCTGTCCTTGGGTGTGAAGCCGGTTTACAAGCGGGTCGATTCCTGTGCCGCCGAGTTTGCGACAGATACGGCCTATCTATACTCCACTTACGAACAAGTGTGTGAATCTGAGGTTTCAGACAAGGACAAAATTTTGGTGCTGGGTGGCGGCCCGAACCGTATCGGGCAGGGGATTGAATTTGACTATTGCTGTGTGCATGCGGCACTGGCACTTCGTGATGATGGCTATGAAACGATCATGGTTAACTGCAACCCTGAAACGGTCTCCACAGATTTTGATACCTCTGACAGATTGTATTTTGAGCCGTTAACACTTGAAGATGTGTTGGCAATTATCGAGCTGGAAAAGCCCAAAGGCGTTATTGTTCAATACGGTGGCCAAACACCTTTGAAACTGGCCGAAGCGTTACAAGAAGCCGGTGCGCCGATCATTGGTACCAGCCCAGACTCAATAGATCTGGCAGAGGACAGAGAGCGATTCTCATCACTTTTAGATTCGCTTGGGTTACTGCAACCCCCCAACAGAACCGCCAGCGATCCGGATGAGGCACTTAAACTTGCAGCTGAAATTGGTTACCCGCTGGTCGTGCGTCCAAGCTATGTGCTGGGTGGGCGTGCGATGGAAATTGTGCAGCATGAAAGTCAACTAGTGCGGTATATGTCGGAAGCTGTCAATGTGTCGAATGATTCGCCCGTGTTGCTCGACCATTTCTTAAACGATGCGGTTGAGGTGGATGTGGATGCAATTTGCGATGGTGAAAACGTCATTGTGGGTGGCATTATGGAGCACATTGAAGAAGCTGGCATTCATTCGGGAGATTCGGCTTGTTCGCTGCCTCCCTATAGCTTGAGTGAGACTATTTGCGAAGAGCTAGCCAGTCAAGTGACGAAAATGGCAAAAGCACTGAAAGTGGTAGGGCTAATGAACACACAGTTTGCGATTAAGGGCGATAAGATTTATGTGCTCGAAGTTAATCCACGTGCTTCGCGCACTGTGCCGTTTGTATCCAAAGCAACTGGCTCACAGCTAGCGAAGATAGCCGCCCGCTGTATGGTAGGGCAGTCGCTCGCGGATCAGAAGGTGAGCAACATTCCGGTACCGGACTTCTACAGTGTGAAAGAATCCGTTTTTCCGTTCGCTAAATTTCCGGGTGTGGACGTGCTGCTTGGGCCTGAGATGAAATCCACAGGTGAAGTCATGGGCACGGGTAAAACCTTTGGAGAAGCTTTTTTAAAGGCCTCTCTGGGAGCATCGGTAAGCTTACCGCGCGCGGGCAGGGCTTTTTTAAGCGTGCGCGAGCAGGACAAAGCCAGAGTGATTCAGGTGGCACACGACTTAAATCGAGCAGGCTTCGAGCTGGTGGCAACGCGCGGCACTCAAGAAGCGATCAGTGCCGCTGGTCTGCCATGCGACCAAACCAACAAGCTGCAGCAAGGGCAGCCGCATATTTTGGACCAAATTAAAAACGATGCGATAGACTTGATCATAAATACGACAGATGGACAGCAGGCAGTAACGGATTCGTACTATATAAGAGAGGAAGCTATTAGCAGGAAAATTCCTTACACCACAACGGTGGCTGGAGCGACGGCTATTTGCGCTGCATTAACGGTGCCGGCCAGTGTGCCTGTTTACAGCTTAAAGGATATCCATACGGAGTTAGCATGAATAAATTTCCAATGACGAAAGGTGGCGAGGACAGCTTGCGAGCCGAACTTGCCGATCTGAAATCTGTGCAGAGACCACGCGTGATCGAATCCATTGCCGAAGCGCGTGAACACGGAGATCTAAAAGAAAACGCGGAATATCACGCGGCACGGGAACAGCAGAGTTTCATTGAAGGACGCATCAAGGAAATTGAAGCTAAGCTCTCCAATGCACAGATAATTGATGTTTCCAAAATGGAACCCACAGGTAAGGTCATTTTTGGAGCTACCGTGACCTTAATGGATCTGGATTCCGATGAAGAAATAAAATATCAGATCGTTGGTGATGACGAGGCTGATTTGAAATCGCAGAAAATTTCCTTTGGATCGCCGGTGGCACGTGCGCTAATCGGTAAGAGTGAAGGGGATGAAGTTGATGTTAAAACGCCAAAGGGCGTTATCGAATACGAAATATTGAAAGTTGAGTATATCTAGCGTCAGCACCCTAACCAGCAAACGCTTGCCATGAATCAGTCATTGTCTCCTCAAGATATAAGCCTTTACGACACTTACGAGCGCACCCTTCGTAAATTCGAGCCGATAAACCCTGAGGGTGAAGTCGGCTTGTATTGCTGTGGGCCAACCGTGTACGACTACGCACATATTGGGAATCTGCGAACCTATGTCTTTGAAGATGTATTAAGGCGTGCATTAGAAACGGCGGGCTTCAGCGTGCGGCATGTTATGAACATAACCGATGTGGGGCATTTGGTTTCTGATGCTGATGATGGCAAAGACAAAATGGAAGCCGGCGCAGAGAGAACTGGCAAGACAGCTTATGAGATTGCGGATACCTACACTGCAGCATTTATGTCGGACATCGCAGCTTTAAATATAAAAACACCTCATGTGGTGTGCAAAGCAACCGATCATATCGCTGAGCAAATTAGCTGCATACAAACAATTGCCGACAAAGGCTTTACTTACATCACCTCCGACGGCGTTTACTTTGATACCTCAAAAGATCCAGACTATGGCTATTTAGCACGTCTCGATGTAGAAGGTCTGCAAGCCGGTGCACGTGTGAGTTTAGGAGAGAAGAAACAAGTCACTGATTTTGCGTTGTGGAAATTCAGCCCGGCAGATGAAGTTCGGCAAATGGAGTGGGACAGCCCCTGGGGCAAAGGATTTCCTGGCTGGCACATTGAATGTTCTGCTATGGCTTCAAAGTACCTCGGGCCATTATTTGATATTCATTGTGGCGGCAAGGATCACATCCCAATCCACCATGCCAACGAAATTGCACAAACGCATGTTTGCCATGGAACACGTTTGGCTAATTACTGGCTCCATGGATACTTTCTGGAGTTGGACTCCGCCAAAATGTCGAAGTCCAGCGGCGAGTTCTTACGTATGGCAACGTTGCTTGAACGTGAGTACGATCCACTTTCCTATCGATTGCTCTGTTTAATGGCCCACTATCGAAGCGATATTTCGTTCAGTTGGGAGACGCTGGATAGCGCCCAAACGGCGCTAAATCGCCTGCGTAGTGCTTACCACTCCATGCCGAAAGGTGACACTGCTGTGGAAAGTTATGTTGAGCGTTTTTACACTTTGGTCAGAGATGATCTGAACACCGCAGGCGCAATGGCCGTAGTTTGGGAATTGCTAAAAGCCGATGTACCGGATGCCGGCAAACGAGCCACATTGGACTTATTTGATGATTTACTTGGTTTAGAGCTTTGTCGCTGGCAACCAGAGGAGCTCAGCGTGCCGGAGAATGTCAAAGCGCTCGCAGAACAGCGCGCGATCGCGCGCACCAATAAAGACTGGGCAGAAGCGGATCGCTTGCGTGATGAATTGGCAGCGCTTGGTTTTGAAGTCATGGATTCGGCATCCGGTCCTGAAATACGCAAACTTTGAAGCTTGCGCAACAAATAGTTTGGAAAACGGATTTAGACTTGCCAGTATTTTTTAGTCCGAACAGGTGTCTTTAGGCACATAGCATTTTTATTTTGTCTTATATTTAGCACGGTCGTGTGCCGTTTTGTGTGCTAGCACCAGTTAAAAAGCACAATACTTGTGAAGACGATTCGTCGTAAATAAAGGCTATGTGGTTTTACAATAAGCTTTGTCGTTAGTCCACGGCCGCAATTCTGTCGGTGTACATTCCTGCTGTGCCAAGTCTGTCAATTCTGTAGTCAAAAAATATCGAATTTTTGCCATTCCTATGGCAAACTATGGTGATTAATTGACGTCAAGTGCGCGCTGTGCATGGAAATCACGACAAAACAAATACTTATAAAGACAACTTCATGATAAGCACTACTTTAAACAATCACGGGCAGAATAATAGTCCTTCTTCTCGGCGGCAATTTATACGACGTTCTGCTCAAGTGGCCACTGTGGCGAGTACCGCACTAACACTTAATCCGGTATCGGCAGCTGCACTTACCGGTTTTGGTGATACTCAAACGGTCGCCAAATCAAGCAAGCCAGACAGACGTTTGCGTTTAGTCAATGCACATACCTGGGAGAAGTTGGATATTGTGTTCTGGACACAGGGCGTTTACATAGACGAAAGCCTGGAGCAGATTAATTACTTGATGCGTGATCATCGTGCCAATGCAGCCACACAAATGGACCGCAAGCTGATTGATGATCTGCATAATCTGTATCAGTTGATGAACACAGAAGAACGTATTCACATACTGTCCGGGTATCGCACACCGGCAACTAACGCCAAACTGCGCAAACGTTCCCCAGGTGTTGCCAAATACAGTCTTCACATGGAAGGCAGAGCCGTGGACCTGAACATTCCTGGCCGCTCTGCACGCGATATCAAAAAGGCGGCATTAAGCATGAAAGCTGGTGGTGTTGGATACTACGCATCCTCTGGTTTTGTGCACATCGACACAGGGAATGTGCGTCATTGGGGAAGCAGTTAAGCGTGTAATTTCCAACATCATACACAGCCGACATTTCACGTTCGTCTTCTGTGATTGAACTCCCATTCCGCCGCCATCGTTTGCGGTGAAATAGCCTCAACGTTTTATTCAAAAATGCAGTCGTCGCTACGCGCTGCAATAGTTGGGGAAAGAATCATGACAAACAGTACTGGCAATAACGGCCGAATATCAAAGTTGCTTCTATCGGCAGCAATATTATCGCTGTCGGCTTTAAGCACCGCTGCAACAGCAGCTAAATTTGGTGTGCATGTGGTTGATGAAAATGGTGCGCCGGTTGCAGGGGCAGCAGTCTGTATTGGTCTGCAGGGCAACTATAAGCAGTTCGGTGCTCAGTTCACCGATATCAGCGGTAATGTCATGGTGGATGTGCCCAATGTGCCTTTGCTTGTCACCGTATCCAAAGACCGTTTTACAGGCGTACGCACCAGCGAACCTGCACGTGGATTTAATTTGCTTAAACAGATAAGGCTGATGGAAGGGGTACCTGGCCCAAGATGCAAAGCTGGCAGCAGCCTGGCAGATTCAAGCCCAAATCCGCCAACAATTAATGTCAGTAAAATTGATGTTGTTGACGGTGCCTTCGGCACCACGCTCAAGCCGATTGTTTCTGGTGAACCTAGTCACTACCGAGTTTCAGCCGACAGCACGTTTAATGGAGCCGTTTGGCAGAATTATTCAAGCCAAATTGCGTTGGTTGGAAACCTTACTGAAGCGGCTAAAATATATGTACAGATGCGTAAGTATGAAGGTAGCCGTACAAGTTGGATTGAAGCACGTTCACCTGTAATGACCGCGCTTTTGACTTATTGATTGCTTGGTTTTTCTTTTAGTATCGCAGTGCTTGGAATTACGACGATTGTCTAGCGGTTGGCACGGCTTAGAAAGCAACTGTGACAACAGCATTGACAGCGAAGAAGACAGCAATTTTCTCCAAAAAGGCAGAATCGGTTCTGCCTTTTTTTATTTCCGGTTTTGTTTCATTGTTTCAACCTCTTCTGCGCTCAATGCCCGTGCTTCTGATTCGAGCATGACGGGAATACCATCTCTGATAGGGTAGGCCAGACCACCTGATGAACTCCAAAGCTCATCCGCTCGAAGTTCAAGCTTGCCTTTGCTCACAGGGCATACCAATATATCGAGTAGTTTCTTGTCCATTTCTTTTCTATTCAATTGAACGTTTGTAGTGCGAATTAATTGTTAGTTAGCGAGGCAATTAGCGATATCGCTCGCCAGCTGCGTTAATAAACGCTCGTATAGGTCAGCGCCAATATCTTGCGTAGACCCCATTGGGTCGATTATACCGCGCTTTGCCGATGAGCCCTCTCCCACAGTGTCTACAAAAGCATCATTGTGGTTTTGTTCAGCGAACAAGCATTGGGCTTCGTTTGCCAATTGCCGCATTTTAACCAGCCGTTTGGCGCCCGGAGTACGTGCATCGCTTAGCGCGATGTTTGCACCGCCAGTCAAATTCATTGCGAGTTCAAAATAGCCTAAGGCATCATGATGAACAAGATAGGCTGAGTTGGAAAACGGCTGTAACATAGACGTAAGCTTGGCTGCATTTTGTTCAATATTCGTTACAGTGCTTAATACGTTATCCTCATACACTTTGGCATTGTCAGGATCACGCAAGGATAATTCTCTACCCAGGCGTTTTACCCAAACCACTGCATTATCTGGATACAGCCACGCGTGTGGATCAATCTGCCCGTTATCTAATCTCAGTTCAAATGTCCCTTCACTTTGCATTAACAGTATAAGAGCGTCGGCATCTGTTAATGCTCCGGAAAATTGGCTCAGCTGGGGAATAAGCGTGCCACCAAGTAACACGACCATATCAGCTGCCTGCACAAGCCTTGCGTGTGATGGTCGTGTCGTAAAATGATGTGGCGAGTGCCCTTTCTTGAGCAGCAACGTGGGTTCTTGAACACCTTTGGTTACACTGCTCACCAAGGAATGTATTGGCGCAATATCGGTGACAATGTTTAGCTGTGCACCTCGCGCTGAAGCTGATAAAGCCAATACCGCGCTTGCGAACAATATGTGCCTTAGAGTGGATGGTGGTCGCATGTGCGGTAATCAAGCTGCTGAAGGGTTGGTCGAAATAAAGCTGCGTGACTACGCAGAATATTCAATTTTGTTATATTATAACAAAAATACCCAATGCCTTTGTGCCCATGATTATTAATCATTATGTCTTCTGGTGATCAGGCGCTTGCGTTTAGAGCCCATGATCATGCGGACTGTCAGCGCGGCATATTGGCTGCTGTGGAGGAGGCCGTGGTTGAACGTGGCCTTCGACTAACGCCTGTTCGCCGCCAAACACTAGAAATTCTTCTGCAGTCACATGTTGCATTGGGCGCGTACGAATTGCTCGATAAACTCAGCCAAAAGGGATTTGGTGAGAAACCGCCTGTGGTTTACCGCTCTCTGGCCTTTTTGATTGATGAGGGCTTTGTGCATAAGCTTCAACATCAGCAGAGTTATGTTGCTTGTACTCGCCCGGGACATTGCGTTACGCCTTGTCTGTTTGTCTGCCACTGCTGTGGTCGGGTGGCGGAAACTCATGAAGATCAAGTGCAACGGAATTTAACCAAGACGGCCAAGCGGCTGGATTTTAGCCCGAATAACACGGTGATGGAGCTCGGTGGAACCTGTTCGCTTTGCCCTGGTGACAATTAACCATGTCACTTCCACTGATGAGCGCGAATCAGATTAGCGTGCGGCATGAAGGCAACACGGTGTTGCATGACATCAATTTTGTCATACACGAACGAGAGATCGTCACTATTGTCGGCCCAAATGGTTCTGGAAAAACAACATTTTTGCGCTTATTGATTGGCGCGCTTAAGCCCGACCAAGGCACCGTTTCCTTACAAGAAAACGTAAAGGTTGGGTATGTGCCACAGCGTTTGAATGTAGGGCAGAACATGCCAATGACCGTAAAACGCTATGTCGCCCTGGGCTCTAGTTGCAGTGCGGAAGAACAAATGCATTGGTTACATCGTGTAGGTTTGCATGACTTTCTCTCTTATCAAGTCAGTGCGCTCTCCGGCGGACAGTTGCAACGCGTGCTGTTTGTCCAGGCAGTGTTGTCGAATCCGGATATTCTTATTTTGGACGAAGCCACGCAAGGGCTAGATCAGCAGGGCGAAGCCGCGTTTTATCAACTGATCTCACAAGTACGCGACGAGCAAGGCTGTGCCGTATTAATGGTTAGCCATGATCTGCATGTTGTGATGAGCGCATCTGATCGGGTTATTTGTCTGAATGGGCATGTGTGCTGTGAGGGTACCCCAACCATCGTATCGGCAGCCCCCGAGTACCGTGCTCTTTTTGGCTTGGGAACAGAAGGCGCACTTGCACTGTACCGACATGAGCACGATCATGCGCACCATCATCACGAGGGTTACGATTCACACGATAGTGATGTTGCGCATAAGCATGATTAGTCCGGGTAATTTTACTGACATAGATACATCATGGTTTAACAATCATGCTTGATGACTTTCTTGTGCGTGCGTTCCTCGCCGGTTGTGCGCTGGCGCTGGCCGCTGGGCCCTTAGGTTGTTTTGTTGTCTGGCGTCGAATGGCCTATTTTGGCGATGCAATCTCGCACGCAGCTCTTTTGGGCGTGGCGCTTTCGCTGGCATTTACTGTATCCGTGTTTGTTGGCGTATTGTTTGTCTGTATTGCTATCGCTATTGGATTATCGCAGTTTCATGGCACACAGTATTCACTGGATACCTTGCTTGGTGTTTTGTCGCATGTTGCGCTTGCCTTAGGGCTTGTTGTGGTCTCCAAGCTCAGTGGTGTCAGGGTTGATTTAAATGCGTATCTTTTTGGCGACATCCTCGCTGTCTCGCAGAATGATGTCATTGTAATATGGCTGGGTTCCTTGCTTACACTTGCCATGTTGCTGTGGCGTTGGGTGCCTTTATTAACACTTACGCTGAGCCCGGATCTTGCCGCCGCTAGAGGTTACCTGGTTAGACGCGAACAACTGGCATTGATGATCAGCCTGGCAGTGCTAGTGGCGGTTGCCATTAAATTGGTCGGTGCGCTTTTGATCACCGCCATGTTGATTATTCCAGCTGCGGCTGCACGGCCAATTGCAACAACACCCGAGTGGATGGCCGTTACTGCAAGCCTACTAGCGGTGCTGTCGGTGAGTGGTGGTTTGGGCTTATCGCTGTATGCGGATACACCGGCTGGTCCCAGTATTATTTTGGCAGCTGGCGTGTTGTTTTTGCTCGTGAATGTCATTGCCAGTCGTAGACGCCTTCGTCACCGGCATTGGATTTGATGTCCTTGAAAAAGCGCCTTCAGACATCAGCATGACGTGTAAGAACAATGCAAAACGG
>CAYSZH010000036.1:0-31514 GCA_964435305.1 uncultured Granulosicoccaceae bacterium | reverse complement strand
CTTGTGCCGCGGCTTGAGCCTGTGACGCGGCTTGAGCCTGTGCGGCCGCTTGAGCTTGTGATTGGGATGGGGTCTGTGTTCCGCCTACGGTGGGTGATACTGGTAAGGCATCGAATGCGTTTTCTGAAAAGTTTACGTTGTTGTAGCGGAATAGCACAATGCGATCTATTGCATGCCCATTGGAGCGACCTGATATTTCAATGGTGTGATCACCGGCGCTGAAAAACTGGCGAATCGATCTTCCAACGTTGTCTACTGTCTTGGCAGACCATGACCAACGATTCGGTTGATTCTGAAAAGCCTTTGTCCAACCATTGAGCGCGTGTTGGCCTGCAATGTTACGTCCTGTAGGGAATCGAACCCAGCTGTCGTTGGCTTCTGTTGATGTGTTGGCGTGGCCGATGTAGCTTCTCCAGCGCAACTCATAGTTACCGGCCGTTTGTACTCTAAAGGTGTAGCGCAGCGCGTCTCGCCCGGCAACATTGCCTCCAAAGAGGTTCGGGCCGTTCCAGATAAGATAAGCGCCACCCTTGGCACCGCCAATACTGCTTTGGCGTGCCCAGCTGCCAGTAGCTGATGAAGACTCAGCTTCAATCACCACTCGGCCACCGGTTTCAAGGAAGGTTTGCGCTTGTGCAGTAGTACTGAGGAAAAGCAAAGATGTAGATAGAATAAATATCAGTCGAATAGCGTTGTTCATGAGTGTGTTTTTCTAGAATTAATTGCGAATTTGGTTGATCATCAAGTGGTGGGTAATGATACAAACGTCAATATACTAACGTTTATGACGCAATAATTCATAGAAATATAGTGCTAAGAATAATCCCTGACGCATTTAGGTCAGTTGTTTTCATTACATAGGTAGGGAAAAGAAACGAAACGGGCCGCGAAACTGAATCGAAGATGAATATGTTGTGTTCGTTATTGGGTTTTTATACTTTTTCGATAGTCATATACGCGTGCACATAGCCCATGCCGTGTTCTTCAGGGGAGTCGACAACCTGCTGTTCGTAGAGAGCATAGTAGCGCTGGATGATGTCGCGGCGTTCTGCTTTTGGTCTGCCAGACGATAAAGCCCCGTAAAATATGCTTTCATTCCATGAGCGAATTGTGGGGATATAGGCTTTGGCGAATTTCGCCGCATCGCCCTGTGTTTTAAAGTCCTCAGCGAAAGGGCAGGGCACCACGTCAGTCTTGATATCCACCAAGCGCAAACCGGCTTTATGCGCTTCCGATTGAGTATCCAATAAGGGAGCACTAAATTCTTCCACGCTGTTGTAGTACTGAGGCAGTGTCATTGCCTGATATTCTTCTTCAGTGATCACGCCATCGTTCAGAAACTGCTGCCAGTTCTGATTGAAATTATTAAACATATTGATACCACCGGTATTACCGAGGTATTGACCCGATTCATCGCGGCAAAAATTCACCAGTACCAGCTTGCCACCAGTGACGAGTTCTCTAGCGCGTTGTAACAAAATATTTTGCCAGTCTTTGGCGGCTTGATCGGCAAACGCTGCCAGTGTTTGACCGCTGGCGCCCACCATATGCACATGGTCTTCAATGTTGGTTGGTATTTGACTGAGCCAATGCATGGCGGTAGCCGAAAACCCCATGTGTAAAGAAGAAGAGGGCAATATCGGCGTATAAAACGAGGCGCCAGATTCGAGTACGTACACATTATTTGATGAGGGTAAATAGGATTTAAACTCGGTCAGGCCATGCAGTATCTGTACAAGCGCATTGAAATCATTGCGTGCCTGATCGGCGTAGACGATTTGAATATCGCCTGCATCTTTAGCACGAACGCTTTTTATAACGGCTCGCCATAAATCGAGTGAAGTACCACCGTCGGCACAGCCCATGTCACTAAACGTCCATGCACCGCCAATGGGTTTTGGGATGTTTTGTAAGGCGGCTATTACTTGAGGTGTGGCTTTGTCAATGACATCTTTTGCGCCCAAGGTGGCGAGGGAGTAGAGTCCACCACCAGACATAGTGACGTTATCGGCCTGTACTCCCGCTTTACTCATTGCGTACCCTTCGGCTCGATGCCGTTGCTATTTAAAAATTCAGAGACAAGTCTCGATGATGTGCATTGCACGATGCAACAAATAGCGCCTGTTCTCGGTTTAGCCTTCTTTGTTGTCGGATGCCAATGCTCTCACGCATTAATTGCTCGTATTCATTGAGTTCGGAGCCCACTGAGGCTTGTGCTTTTAAACGCCATTCTTTTTCTTCGGCAAGTAGCTCTATGGCCTTATCGATGGACTCCAGTGCCTTTTCCTTATCAGGCTTTTTCTTTTTAAGCGAGCTGCGCGCTTTAGATACGGCTGACTTTATTTTTGATGAACCTTCAATGTCATTAAATTCAGCTGACAGAGATTTAATAGGTTCAAGTAAAGAGCTGGGCTCCTCTGTTTCGATGCGGGCTCTCATCGCGGGTAAAGCAGATTCAAGTGCAATCAATTGTTCAGTGGAATTTAGCACTGCAGATAAAGAAACAGCGTTTTGATAGCCGCCATCAGCCGCTTTGCGATAGTCAAGCTGAGCTTTTTTCAGTGCCGCTTGCAGAGCGGTGTGCTTTTCGTTTGCAGCGATCCAGTTGTCCGGTATGGTATCAACGAGTTCAGCTTTTCGTGCTTCAATATTCGCTAGCTGCTCATCCAGAACTTGCTGACGCTGTTCTATGTTTTCACCACTTAAGCGGCTTCTTGTGGTGTTGAGTTCTTTTGACTGCAGGTCAAGATCTCTTATTCTGGATTCAATTTGGCGTACCTCGGCGTGTACTCCTCGGTAGGCGTCTTCGTTTGCAGTGACCGCTTCCGCGGCCAGCTGAACGTCCATCAGTAGCGACTTGGCATTGCCTGCATTTTCGAAGCTCTTGCTCATATCCTTTGCCTGCTTTTTGGGCAGTGCGGATAGATCCAGGTTGTTGGCAATGCTCATGGCGCTATCGTAGGAGCTGCCAGATTGTGCAAAGTAGTCCATTGTGTATTCTTCAATACAATACTGAAGCTTTGGGTTACGTGGTGGCGGTGCTGTTTCGGATAACAAAGACATGCGATTAGGCAGGTAGTTAACCAGTGGTGGGTAGTAACCCACAATACCAAGCGCGATAAGCTGTAACACGATAAAGGCAATAACGCCCTTGTACATATTGATCGTTTTTACAACCGCCGGTGCAACACCGCGCAAGTAGAACAAGGCAAAACCAAACGGTGGTGTCAAAAACGAGGTTTGAATGTTCAGACCGATCATTACGCCAAGCCATACAGCTGTGATATTGGCAGATGGGTCGGCAAGTAAAATAGGGGCAACTATGGGTACCACCACCACGGCGATTTCTATAAAGTCGAGAAAAAAGCCCAGTATAAAAATAACCGCCATAACGATAACGAATTTGGTCCAGAAACCACCCGGTAGAGAGTTAAGGTAATCACGGACCAGCTCTTCACCACCAAATGCTCGAAAGGCCGCAGTTAACATGGCAGCACCCAGCAGGATGATAAAAACGAGTGATGTGGCTTTAGCCGTTTCAATCATCACTTCATGTAATGTGTTATCGGTTCTGTTAACCCGCACTCCACTCCACAGCAGGGCAATTAAAAACAAAGCCACAACGGCAACAGAAAAAATCACACCCTGCATGTCGCGATCGGTTTTAATGTTTTTAATATTGGTGTCGAAGAAAGTAATAGAAATACCGATGCCGACCAAGCCAATAACAGCAAGTGCTGCAGGCCAAAATCGTCGCTTACCCTCTTTCAGGCGATAACTTGCCATTAGCAATGCGCCTGCAGCGCCTATCGCACCGGCCTGGTTAACAGTTGCGATGCCCGTAATGATCGAACCGAGCACTAGAAAAATAAGTGCTAGTGGTGGTACCAAGGTGCCAATGACTTTCAGTAAAAAACGACCATCGTAAGCACCTTCGAATCGGACTGCTGGCGCTTTGCCTGGACGCAGCAGCGCATAAAACAAGATGTAAAGCATGTACAGAGCCACGAGAACCAAGCCTGGAACCAGTGCGCCCAAAAACATCTCACCTGCACTGGTAGATGTCACCGCAAATTCAGATGGCATGCTAATTTCACCGGTGGCCGCTTTGTGCAATGCTTTTCTTGCGGTGCCCGCCTGATCGGTGGCGCTGGCAAGCTGATCAGCCAGTATGATCAGAACGATGGATGGTGGGATAATTTGCCCCAGTGTGCCTGAAGCTGCAATTGTGCCGGTGGCCAGTGACTGTGAATAGCCATTACGCAACATAACGGGTAGTGAAATAAGCCCCATCGCAACGACCGTTGCACCAACGATACCGGTGGTGGCGGCCAACAAGGCACCAACAAAAACAACCGAAATACCTAAACCACCTGGCACAGGGCCAAATAGCTGTGACATGGTAACGAGCAAATCTTCAGCAATTTTTGAACGCTGCAGCATGATGCCCATGAAAATAAACAGCGGTATCGCAATAAGGGTGTCGCGTTCAACTTCCCAATAAATGCCTCGCAAATTGGTAACACCCGCGCTAAGCCATTGGCTGGGACCACCATGCGCAAAGTAGGCATCGACGTTGCCGCCAGCAAACAAGTAACCGCAAACCGCCGCAAGGGAAATGGTGACGATGGCAGCACCTGGCAATGCAAACGCCACGGGGTAGCCTGAACCTAATGCCGCAGCCAGAAGAATTAACAGTAAAGCTAAAAAGACGAGTTCCATTGTATTTATCCGCGCTGAAGTTTAATGAGCTGGCGCATCAGCGCTATCGGCAATTTTGCCACCTGGATCGTCTCGCCAGTCGGCACGGGCTTCAAAAAGCTGGCTGACAAACTGGATGAGCATGGTGACAGCAAATACGGCTAAAAACCCTGCCATCAGGTATTTGGTATACATCCCAAAGCCTGATTGGGATACTTCGAAGTTAGACAAGGGGCCATAAATAATCGACGCTTTGCCTTTAAATCCAATAATGATAATTGTCCAGCACAGTGTCATGCCGAGCAAAATGGCCCCAACAGAATTCACTGCCCCTTTCTTGCGGCGCGATAATGCGGCATAAAACACATCGACACGAACATGTCCTTCTTCGAACAAGGTATAGGCGCTTGCAAACAGAAATAAAGCCGCGTACCAAAATCGCACAAGGTCACCCATAAAGGCTTGCTCGTACGAAAAAATAAACCGTGTGATAACGATAGCGAGCTCTGCAATGACAATTAAAATGGCTAACCAGTGGAAGCCAAGGGTGCGGGTAAATAACGCAACAAGAAACCCAAGTGCGATAAGAGGATAATGAACATAGGTGCCGCGAAACGTTGATCGGCCCAGCTCTTTAACAAGCTCTGGCCCAACAACCTGTTCTAGTAAGTCTTCAACGCGTAAAAACGAGATGGCCATGTCGGCGAGACCAACGAATACCACAGCCCAGAAAAAACCGCGAATTAAATAGAAGTTAAACCGGTTGATGGCGCTTGCATCGCTGCGCAAGCTACGCCTGCCTGAACCTAAGACGAAAAAAACGGCGAGTAAGATGCCAGCGGCATAAATAGCGGCTTGAATTAAGGCCTGTGTGCTGATCTCGCCGCTGAACAGTGGCGTGATACCTGGAAAGCCGTTGTTTATTACGAGGTAATTGTTGAGAAGATAAGTAAACAGCGTGCCGAGCATGGCCCAGCCAAAAATTCGGGTTATTCTAGCAGGTCGGTCTGCTTGCGCGTCTTCACTGTTCATTACTTCCTCAACTCTAAAACGAAAAAAGGATGGGGCAGAAGATAGCCCCATCCCATTATGGATGTAAACCTAAGTTTAGGTTACAGATCAAGAACGCGATTGCGCTGATTACTGTAGCCAACCGCTGCATACTTCATCCAGCCGCCCAGTTCGGTGCGTGCTGCATCGAAGCTGTCGTGGACTTTTGCAGCCAGATCGCTGTGATCACGTGTTTCTTCAAACACTTCTGCAGCAGCTTCACCGAAGCTGTCGTAGGTGTCGTCATTGAATTCACGCACTTCCACGCCATTTTCATTGACCATTTTGGCAAGGTACTCACCATTCTTGGCAACGGCTTCGTCGTACTGGTTAGCGTGCTCTTCGTAGCAAGCTGCTGTAATGATCGCTTGCTCGTAGCTGGACAGGCCATCCCAGAATTCTTTGTTCATGCCGAATGCCAATGAACTGCCAGCTTCGTGCATCCCCGCTGCGTAGTAGTACTTGGCCGCTTCATAAAACTTCATGAAGTAGTCGTTGTACGGTCCAACCCATTCTGTTGCATCGATAGCACCAGAAACGAGGTTTTCATAGATCTGACCACCAGGCAGTGATACAGGTGACGCACCGAGCTTAGCCATAACATCGCCGCCAAGACCAGGGATACGCATTTTCAGACCTTTAAGATCGTCTGCGCTGTTGATTTCTTTGTTAAACCAACCGCCCATCTGACAACCTGTTGAACCACATGGCAATGCTTTAAGACCGAATTCTGCAGAAACTTCGTCCCATAGAGTCTGGCCATCCATGTATTTGATCCAGGCTGTCCACTCTGTGGTGGTCAGGCCCATTGGAACCGCTGTGAAATAAGCGAATGCAGGATGCTTACCTTTCCAGTAGTAGTCTGCTGCGATGTAAGCTTGAGCGTTACCAGAAGCCACTTCATCAAAGGAATCGAAGGCACCAACACGTTCGCCAGCCGCAAAGTATTCAGTTTCGATTGCGCCCTGAGAAAGCTCTGAAATGCGAGCAACCAGTCGCTGTGCGCTAGTACCCAGACCAGGGAAATCACGCGGCCAGGTTGACACGATAGTCAGCTTGGTTTTATTTTGCGCAATAGCTGGCGCGGTTGTGATTAAACCACTGCCTGCAGCAGCTCCAAGTCCGAGCGCGCTACTGGTTAGAAATTTTCTTCTTGACATGATTAAATGTACTCCTTTCGAGTGTTTTGTTTTGGGGGCACAGATGATGTGACCATCCACCACTGCATTACACCATAGCTCGTGGTTACTGTACAGCGACCGCGCACGGCCAAAACGACTGAAATTCGCAGTTATTTCAGGCCACTAAGTAGTACTGCGTAGAGGTTTCTAAGTAGTAGTGCATAGACTTTGTGGTGCGATTGGCAAAATCCCATCGCACTACCCGTCGCACTACCCGTCGCACTAGAACAGTGCGGACTCAATCCCGCTGATGGACGCCCATTTCACACAACCTTTAAGTGCAATATTTTCACCGGTGCAGCCGTTAAGGTTATCCATGCCCGTTAGTGGCGTGTTGTGGCCAAGGCTGTTTAATTGTTCGGAGTCGATTGACTGTAAAGCTTCCGTATCAATCAGAATTAAATCGGCCGCTGAACCGGTGGTGAGTGTGGCAGTGGGAATTGCTGGGAGTTTGGTGTTCAGAGGCAAGCTGTTATCACTCGCCGTGATAATACTGGCAGGGCCGATGGTCACTTTATTGATGATTTGTTGTAGCGACACATCAAGCAAGTCTGGCAATGAGAGTAATAGTGGTAAAAATACATCAAATGCGGAGAGACCGGGGCCGCTGCTTGCAAACGGGGCTAACTTGGCGTCCGTATCCTGCGGCGCATGGTCTGAGCAAATCGCATCGATCGTATTGTCAGCCACGGCGTCTCTTAAGGCATCCCTGTCGTCGATGCTGCGAAACGGCACAGCTGAATGAAAATTGGTATCAAAACCGGGTAGCTGTGCATCGGTAAAATATAAATGATGAATGCCAACATCAGCTGTGACCGGCAAACCTTCGGCTTTTGCCTGGCGGAGCAAGCTCGTACTGCGCGCGGTGCTTAGACGTGACAGATGCAATCGCACACCAGTGCATCGGCAAAGCTCCAATAAACTGGTTAATGCGACTGTTTCGGCGGCGGCGGGAATACCAGGTAAACCCAACTTGGTTGCATAAGCACCTGCATGCGCACAACCGGCGCTGCCAATGTGTGCATCCAGTGGGGCATGCAGAATTGGGATGTCAAAACTTGCGGCGTACTCCATGGCACTCAGCATAACGGCGCTGTTGATCACTGGCTTGTCGGCGTTACTGGCAAGCAAACACCCGGCACTATACAGGGTGGCCAACTCGCTTAAGCGTTCGCCTTCTAATCCACTTGTTAGCGCGGCGATTGGAATGACCCTTGCCGCGTTGGCTTCGATGGCGCGTTGTCTTATCAATTCGACAGTGGCAGTTGAATCAATGACCGGGTCGGTATCGGGTGCGCATAACACCGTCGTGAAGCCTGCTCTAAGTGCTGCTTTGGTTTCAGATTTAATGGTGCCTTTGCGACTGTAACCAGGCTCTCTTAAGCGTGCGTACAAGTCGATAAAGCCTGGACACAGTAACCAGGATTTGCCATCAACATTTTTAGCGTTCTCGCCTGCCTTGTCAGAAAGCTCGCCATTAACCACATGGATATCACGAACTTTTTCCTGCTCATTGGCAGGGTCTAGGGTGCGAACCTGGTTAATGCTGAAAGTGTTCATGGGTTAGTTTGTTGTGCCTCTCGCACTTCTTCGCCGTGGCCCATAATGATGGACATTACCGCCATGCGCACGGCAATGCCATAAGTCACTTGTTGCAAAATGACTGACTGCGGCCCGTCTGCAACATCACTGGCAATCTCAACGCCGCGATTAGTGGGGCCAGGGTGCATGACAATGGCATCGGGTTTGGCAAGTTTTAATCGTTCGGCGGTTAAACCATATGTTCTAAAAAATTCACCACTACTTGGAATGGTGGCAGACTGCATGCGTTCATTTTGTAAACGTAAACCCATAACGACATCAGCGTCTTTAAGTGCCTTGTCGATATTGCGATACACCTTGACACCGAGTGATTCAACATCCGACGGCACGAGTGTTTGTGGTCCCACAACGCGCACCTCTCCTGTGCCAAGCGTGACAAGCGCTGCTATACCAGATCGTGCGACACGCGAATGGCGTATATCACCAATGATCACCACGCGAAGATTTTCAAACGCACCTTTGTAGCGTCGTATGGTGAACATATCCAACATAGCCTGGGTTGGGTGCGAGTGTTGGCCATCGCCTCCGTTGATGACGTTGACAGTGGGGGCAACATGACGTGCTATAAAATCAGCTGCACCTGAATCACTGTGCCGTACAACAAACATATCGCTTTGCAATGCTTCAAGCACTCGCAGCGTATCCAGAAGCGATTCACCTTTTTTAGTTGAAGAGGTTACCAGGTCAACATTGAGGATGTCGGCGGACAGCCTTTTCGCCGCCAACTCGAATGCAGTACGGGTGCGCGTGCTGTTCTCGAAAAAAAGATTCGCAACCGTTTTACCTCGCAGCAGCGGTACATTTTTTATCGCCTTATCATTTACGCTTGTAAAGCCTTCGGCGGTATCAAGAATCGACGTTAATGTGTCGCGACTTAAACCATCGATAGTCAGGAAGTGATGCAGCTTGTTGAACTGATTAAACTGCGGGTCTATCTGGCTCATGCGCGGCGTTTTTCCACAGTAACGGTCATATGTTCTACATCAAGCCGAACATGATCCGATTCCGGTATGTCCAAATTGCGTCCAATGACTTCGGCTTTGATTGGCAGCTCCTGACCTGAGCGCTGCACAAGAACCGCCAAAGTGATTCTCGCCGGTCGACCATAATCAAATATTTCGTTCATCGCAGCTCGCACCGTTCGGCCAGTGCTGAGTACATCATCCACCAGCACAATGTGCATACCATCAACGCTAAAGGGTACCTGCGATGGCCCTACCACCGGGTGTAACCCAACAGTACTGAAATCGTCCCGGTAAAAAGAGATGTTAAGTTCGCCTAGCGGCTCTTCAAGGCCCAGGCCTGCGTGCAAATGCCGCCCGACGTCGACACCGCCTGAACGAATCCCGATCATCCCCACAGGGTTATCGGTGTTTTTGGATGAGGCAATGATCTGCTGCAATTGATTTTGCATCTGGTCTAGCCAGCCTGCGACCACGTCTGTGTTGTATTCGGGCATGGCTTAACCTTTGCGTTTGCTGTTGGCAAACAATGCAAGCGTAAATAGGGTTATGACTGAGCCTGTGCAAAAGGGTCAGTGCTAAACCAACGTTCCAGTATCAGCGCGGCGGACAGTGTATCGATATCTTCCTTGCGTGTCTTGCCGCGCTGGCCGCGAGCGCGCATGTTTTTCATTTCCTGCTGCGCCTGGATCGAACTGTATTGCTCATCAGCAAAAAAGATCGGCAACTCATAGCGCTTTTTCAGGCGTTTGGCAAAACCCCTGGTGTGGTGTGTTATTTCCTGATCCTCACCGTCTTCGGTCAGTGCAAGGCCCACAACAAGGGCGATCGGTGTCCACTCATTTACTGTGTCATCGATATCTTGCCACAATGGTGTGCCGCTATTGTTGCGCACCGCTATCAAGGGTTTACTGGTGCCCGACTGCGAATGCCCTACCGCAAGGCCAATGCGTACAGTGCCAAAATCGAACGCAAGATAGACACCGTGCGGCGCATCAGGCATGCCCGGATTGTCCTACCACAGCATCAAGATCGAACCCCAACAGGCCGGCAACCGCACTGCGCATTTGGCTAATGGGTGTGTCGAATATGATATCCAGATCGGCCTCACAGGTTAGCCAGGCATTGTGTGCGATTTCTTCTTCCAGTTGTCCTGGCGCCCAGCCGGCGTGACCAAGTAATACAAGGTGTTTCGCCGGTTCTTCCCCAGCGGCCAGGGCCTCAAGCACATCACGTGAACTGGAAAGAGAGATTCCAGCATCAAAAACGCGGGTGGATTCGAAGGTTTTACCCGGTAAATGCAAAACCAGGCCGTGCTCAATATCGACGGGCCCTCCCTTGTGGATGTATTTGCTGCCGACGGTGGCATCCGGGTTATTGATATCCAATTGTTCGAACACTTCCGAGAGCGTCATTTCCAGTGCCTGGTTTATCACCACACCCCAGGCTCCTTTATCGTCATGATCGAGAATGTAGATGATGGTCTGTTTGAAGTGCTTGTCCTGCATTTGCGGCATGGACAACAGGAAGTGATGGGTAAGATCCATTCAATATTCAATGCGTTACAACAGTCGACCTTTAGTGTCACCAAAATGAACCGAACAAGCAAGCTATGGTGTAACCCCTTGCGGTTCCGCCATCAAAATATGGGCTTGAGCGTGTCGGTAATAAAAACTAAATCAATAGCTTATAACTGAGTTTGAGCTTTGAAAATCCCAGGTCCGGGTAATGTATAAAATGTCCGTTTCGTCTCCGAGCTGGCCAACCAGCGGTTCAAACGGGCTTGATAGCTGAACGATACGGCGCGCCGCATCATCCAAAATGCGGTGACCGGACGATTCATCCACCAAAATGCTCTCCACCGAGCCGTTTTTCAAAATACCGACTGTCATCACCACAGCACCTGTAAGCTTGTTGCGCCGTACCGCGTCGGGGTAATTCAGGTTTCCAATTCGCTCCACTTTTTCAACCCAGCGATACATATACTCTGCTGATGTTGATTCGTGGGTACGCGCGGTTAGCCATTTTTTCTTGGGTCGCTTGGCGGTTTGTTCTTGCTGCCGGTCAATTTCAGCCTGCAATCGGGCGATTTCAAACGACTGGTCGATTTCAAGTTCACTCTGTAAATCAGCCAGTTCGGTGTCGGGTTTATCTTCGGTTTCGGAATTGACTGTCGTGTCAGAGAAAATCGCCGTGAGGACAGCGTCATCACTGGCCTCACTAGGTGCGGGCGCACTGGCTACCATTGGAGTCGGTGCGATACCATCAGTATCCAAATCCTGATTACTGGTAAAGGCTGAGGCGGGCCTGGTTTTTTCGTCGCTCTCGCCACCACCATCCTGCGCCGTTTGGGCCAGGTAATCAGCTTCTTCAGGGCGTTCGCTGTCATTGCGCTGCACGAGTACCACTTCAAGAGCCGGCGGGGTGCGCGTGGCGTTCAGAAACGGTTCAAAGCTGACCCCGAGGATGACGACTGCGTGCATTGCTGCGGCCGCAAATAGTGCAATCGTTATGACATCCGGTTTGTTAGTGTCGTTAAACAAGCAAGCGATCTCGTGCGCCTATCGCCCAGCTCGCACATGCTTGTGCACCGTACTGGGCGAAAAATTAATCACCCTGCCAGCGGGCGGGGCATATCTGTATTGGAGTGTAGATCAGGATGAGGTATCTCGCATTACCGCAAGCGCATCAAGATACGTATCGGCAATACCTGGCTGATACGCGCTATCTGCAGGGTGAAGCTCTTGGTGATAGGCATCTAATTCGCGTACACAGGTGGGGCTGGTGACGTTGATTTCCGTCAGGTGGCTACCGATGATATCAAGGCCGACGAAAAGCAGGCCTTTTGCAACTAAATGAGGGCCGAGCTGTTCAGCTAAGCTGCGATCGTGGTCGTTCAGCTTTTCCGGCACTCCACGCCCACCAGCGGCCAGATTGCCGCGGGTTTCGCCTTGCGCTGGCACTCTGGCCAGTGCGTAGGGAACCGGTTTGCCGTTGACCACGAGTACACGTTTGTCGCCGTCTTTAATCTCTGGCAGGTAACGTTGCGCCATAATTGGACGGGTATCGCCCTGCGTCATATGTTCCAGAATCACATTAATATTGGGATCGGTTTTGGTTAAGCGAAAAATGGATTCGCCACCCATGCCATCTAATGGTTTTACAACGGCGTCTTCATGATCTTCCACAAAACTTTTCAGTCGCTTGGCGCTGGCGGCAACTAATGTGGGTGGTGTAAATTCACTAAACCAGGCGGTGTACAGTTTTTCATTTACATCGCGCAGTGAAGATGGACGATTTCCAACCAATACACCTTCCGCCTCTGCTCGTTCAAGCAGATAGGTTGTGTAAATGTAATTCATGTTGAACGGCGGGTCTTTGCGCATCAGTATGATGTCAAACGTGTTCAACGCGACATCCGTTGCAGTTTCAGCGTCGAACCAATGATCGTTGTTGTCTTGCACATGTACTTTACGACAGGTTGCATGCACTTTTCCGCTTTGCAAATACATGTTTTCCTGTTGCATCATTTGCATCTGCCAACCTCGTTGTTGAGCTGCCAGCATCATTGCAAAAGTCGTATCTTTGTAAGGAGATATGGATTCAATAGGATCCATAACAAAACCGATGTTAATGCTCATAATTTTTCACACAGAAAGCCTGACGATGTGTAGTATCGCACGAGTGCTGCGGATTGCCTCATCCCGGTTTGTCAGATACGCTTTCATCTTATACTTTGGTTGCTAAATTTGGACAGAAGAACACATGCCTGAATCGTCTGTTGTAAGCACAGCTGAGACACAATCAACGGTACTGCAGCCAATTGTTTTAGTGGTTGATGACAGCAAAACAGTGAGGCGTTCGGCCAGCAGCTATTTAACACAGTTAGGTTTGTCAGTTGTCACCGCTGTAGACGGTTTTGAGGCACTCGCCAAGGTAGTCGACTCTCGCCCGACGTTAGTGTTTGTGGACATCATGATGCCGCGTTTGGATGGTTATCAAACCTGTGCTTTGATCAAAAATAACGCAGATTTCCGCAGCACACCGGTTATTATGCTCTCAAGCAAAGACGGTTTATTTGACCGCGCAAGAGGTAGGGTAGCCGGCGCCGATTACCATCTGGCGAAACCGTTCAGTCGTGAGCAATTAATAGCAGCGGTAACACAGCACTTGCCACCTGAACAAGCTATCACTATTAATCAGAACATTGCTCTTTCTGCAGATGACACATTACGAACCGATATAGACTTTCTCGATGCCAATGAACCGGTTATTTCCGACACGCTCTCTATCGACGAAAACGATTAAGCTAACGGGTGGCCTGATCTAAATGGCAGACATACTCCTTATTGAAGATTCCCCCACTGATGCACATGCCTATGGCTCGGTATTGCGCGCAGCAGGACATGAGGTTCGGAATGCTTCAAGTGGTGAAGAAGGTTTGGACATGGCTGCATCCGAGCGCCCCGATCTTATTTTGATGGACATCGTTATGCCGGGTGTTAATGGTTTTCAGGCTACCCGTGAGTTGCAGACAAGTGCTGCCACGGCGACAATTCCTGTCATTATGTTGTCCACAAAAAATCAGGATGTTGATCGTGTCTGGGGCATGCGTCAGGGGGCGGTGGATTACCTGGTGAAGCCAGTTAAGCGCCGCTTGCTTATAGAGCGTGTTGAATCGGCCTTGGCAAACGTTTCGCTTGCTGAGGATACATCAGGTCCGCTTGCAACATGACGGAGCCTGCGTTGGCAAAGGAGCATGTCCTGTTTTGTGCCGCCGGTGTATCACTGTGCGTACCGACTGAACACGTTCATGCTGTACACACTTCATTGAGTATTGATGCGGTTGCTAACACCTGCGACTGGTTTCTGGGCATTGCGGTAGCCGATGGTAATTTGATTCCGGTATCCGACCTGGGCGCTTATTTGTTTCAACGCAAAGCGCACGGGGATGTTATCCAGGTTGCTACGCAACTTGGTGGTGCAGGTTTACGTGTAGATCAGGTGCTGGGGGTATCATCAAACGATGTGCAAACAACAGATGATGTTAAACAAGCTCATATGACATCGCATTACGTTCGCCAAAAAGAAGTTGACTATCGTATTTTGGACGTCGCATCCATGTTGACTTCCGAACGCTTTATGAACATCAATTGCGAACCGGCATGAGAATTTTGAGCTTCGTTGATTGGCGCAGAGTTGACTGGCGCATCAAAGTGTCCTGCTTTTTGCTGCCGGTTACGTTCATTGCCTCGTTGTATTGTCTCTTCAAGTCTTATCAGTCCACGCGTTTGACAACTGAAGCCGTACAGTTTGGAGACGTATCCAATTGGTTGCAGCTTGCAGCCCTGTCTGTTCTGTTGTCACTCGTCTTATGTGCGCTGTTTGCATGGGGTTGGTGGCACTCATCGCAAGTAAGGCGGGCTAGTGGCGTTGTTCGTGCACAGCAGGAGCAGGCGGCTATGCTGGTATTACTGGATGAAATAACACCGCTGGCGCAGGGTGATTTACGTGTACAGGCAACCGTGTCAGAAGCCACGATCGGTGCGGTGGCCGATGCATTTAACTATGCTGTTGGCGAGCTACGACGTCTGGTTATGGCCGTAACCGAGTCAGCCGATTTTGTAAAATCATCAGTCGACCAAACACGCCATTCAGCCGATGAACTGGCACGCGCAAGTTCAGTGCAGGCGCGTGAAATTCATCGCTCTTCAAATTATCTGAATGTGATGAGCGACACCATGGCGCAGTTATCGGCTAACGCCGTAGACTCATCGCGCATAGCGGATCAGTCAGTTGTTCAAGCCCGCACTGGTGGTGATGCTGTAGAGGCGAACGTACAGGCACTGACACGCATTCGCGAACAAGCGGATGTTTCCACGCGCATGATGGAGCGCCTACTCGACTCCACAAAAGCCATCAATGCTCGTGTTGATGAAATCAACACATTGGCTAAACGCACTGATCTACTAGCGCTTAATACCACCATTAAAGCCAGTGCGGCGTATCGGTCGAGTAGTGCAGTGGGAATTGCACAGATATCGGATGATGTTGCGCATTTATCAGATGCATTGAGTCGCGCATCTGGCGATATCGGTCGACTTAGCAGCATGATTCATCAAGATGCCTTGCTCACTCTCGAATCCATGCAAAGAACCACGAAAGATGTAGACAGCAGCTGTGAAATGGCGCAGCAGGCCAGTGTTAGTCTCAGCGCAATCGAGCTTGTGTCCAGCGAACTCAACGAATTGATCAGCGAGATCGCATCAAAATCGTTACGTCAAGCGGGTGTTGTCAAACAGCTCTCTGCCAATATGGGTGTGATCAATAACATTACCCGAGAATCATCGCTAGGGATGCAAGGTTCGGCGCAAGCGCTTGAACGACTACAGAAGATCACATCTGAGTTGCGTGACAGCGTGGCAGATTTCAGTTTACCTGCATCCGCTACACGGCCAGGATCTGCTGCTCATCGCTCTTCATTGCAACGAGCAAAAGCATCAGGGCGGGCAGCCAAGATGCGCACCTTGCAAGATGAGACTGTGCATGGTTGACGATACCATTGCGAATAATGATTCTGTTGACGCACTGCGACCAGCGCCAGATTTTTCGCCACTGGCATTGGAGCATTTACATGCCAGCTGCCTGGCTGTAAGAGCGTTAATAAAGCAAGCTGTGACCAGCGAGGCTGTAAGCGATTTAGTTGCCCTCAATACGGCACTTGCTGATATTCATCACACTTTATTGTTGCTTGAGCGTCATGGTGCTGCGCTTGTCAGTGCAGAACTGAGACGGCTGGTTGATGCCATGGTGAACAACAAGGTCAGCGATGCTGAGGCCTGTGCGCATACCCTGGTGTTAGCCGGAGAACAGCTTACCGACTATGTTGCGCATTTGCGGCGCCCTGGAGCGGTTGATAGCGCTTTGCCCTTGTTGCCAGTAATAAACAATTGCAGAGCCTGTCGCCAAGAGCCGCTCTTGTCTGAAATGCTGGTGGTTGCCAGTGGTATAACCTTACCTGATGCCAGTGGTTATCCCATGCCGGGGGACGTGGACATTGGCACGTTTGTAGAGCGAGTGCGCGAGTCAAGGCAAACAATGATGCTGGGTTTAATCGGCTGGTTTCGCGATGATGGTCAACTGCAGGATTCGCTTGCCCAACTTGCTCAGCTGTTTGCAAAACTGGCTGAAGCCTGCGATGCACCAACCCGCTTGCAGCCTCTGGTAACGCTGTTTGAAAGTGCTGAGTTTATTTGTCAATCAGTGTCAAACAACGCGCTTGATAACAGTGCTGCATTACAGCGCTTATTTGCGCAACTCGAACGCTTGCTGGATGACTTTTCAAAAATTGATTCAAAGCAAAATGCAGTCTTGGATCATCCTGTTCCGGATACGCTGTTTCTCAATCTTTTATATTACGTTGCCCTGTCCACGCAAAGTACACCAAAAGCGGTAGCGCTTCGGCGGCGCTTTCGTCTTGATCGGTTTATGCCACGCACAATTTCCGGTGAACGTGCCTTACCCTCTTTCGATGGTGTCGGTGATCGTCTGGCAGATTCGATTCGCGACAGCATCGACCTTGAAATTGAAGCGGCGCGTCAATGGCTGGATGACGTCCCAGACGAGCTTGATACCCCAGAAAAGTCAGCAGCCAAAGCTGTATTGAAACGCATGCATCAACTTGAACCTGCTATTTTGTTATTAGGTGCAACAGAATCATTACGGCATTTGCGTTTCATTAATAGCGCCCTCCTGAGCAGTGCATCACCAAGTCAGGGTCAGCCTGCGGTGTCTAAGGAGCAAGTGGCGGAATCACTTATTCGCTTGGAGCGCGCGCTAGACACTGAACTCAATGCGCATCGTAGTGGGCCTGTTATGGCAACGCGCAATCGGCACGACAACGTACTGCAGGCTTGTCTACAGGAAGCGCAGCAGCGCTTGTTGCGCGTGGAGCAAGATTTACTGGGCCTGTTTCCAACGTCAGAAAATCCGCAAGCCAGCGCAACATCTAGCAATGTCACGCAAGTGCTCGTGCAATTGCAAACTGTCGATTCTGCCTTACAAATATTACCGCTGCCTGAGGTGAGCCCGCTACTCAGTGGCGTGCAGCAATTCATCACTGATCACTATGGTTCTGATCACTGTCGGAAACCAGTACATAATAATACTCGGCGACATCTTGCAACAGTGATGGTGTCACTGGGTTACTACTTAAATAGTGTAATGCAACCTAACGATGCTGCCGGTCAATTGTTGCTGGATGCTGAAATGGCACTGATTAAGCTCGAGCAAGCTGATGAATCAGAATTTGACAATACAGACAGCGATCGCACCGTAGAAACAAGCAATATGTTTGATCTGACTACGCGTCTGAATATGTCGCCGTACCTAACAGACAATGACCATGATGCTACGCGTGTAGATCAAGTCGCCAGCGATCAAACTGAATTCCTGATCGAGAGAATTGTGCAACAGCTTCCCTTGATTCACTTAAGCCTTGGCAAGCTTGAATCACATGAGGAAGAAGCGACAGTCCAGGCTGCAGGCCAGTTAAGCGATGTCTATGGTCAATTGCATAGTATTGCCAGCCGGTGTCATGCACATGATATTAGTCGGATTGCGCAGGCCAATATGCAGCTACCAGCGATATTCGAGCGTGGCTCGTTAGGCATTGGTGCTGATGCAATACAAGCAATGCGCGAATCAGCGGCCGTACTACCACAACTTGCAAATCAGCTTCAGAGCAATGCTGACAAGGTACTCGGGCTGGATGAGTTGTTCGCAGACTTCGATCGCTTAAGTTCTGCATCGATTGCTGTCAGTGATGAATTGCTTCAAGCTCAACAGTCTGATCCTGACCTGCGTGACGACGTTGATTTTTACAGCGACGATGATACTCCTATCATGACGCTGGACAATACGCTTGAGCAAGTATTTGTCCGTGAGTGTGAACAGCACATCGAGACCTTAAAACGTGGTGTGGATTTGGCAATAAACTCGGGCCAGCCCCTACCGGATAAAGATATGTTGCGTGCCCTGCATACGCTTGCCGGAAGTGCACAGACTGTGGGTGCAAGCAGTATCTTCTCGATTGCGCAACCATTGCAAAAAAGTGTGTTGCATAAACAGCACACAAACGACGTTTTTAATGAACAGGACACTTTGTTCATCCGAGGGCTTGTGGACGAGTTGCAAACACGCCTTTCCCATTGGCAGGATAACGACCATAACTTCAGTGAACATGATGTCGCCAACAGTGAAGCCATTACAGAGGGCTTGAACAGATTGGCAGCGGGTAATAAACCCCTTACTGCAGTGTCAAAGCAATCTGACAGCATCGAAGCGGTTTTTAAAGATGAAAGCCGAAGTCTGCTGGAGGCAATGCGTGATGATGCGCAAGGTCTCATGCACGCTGACGAACCAGATTTGGTTGCTGAGCGCATTCTGGGTCGGCTACACACATTAAAGGGCAGTGCTCGTATGGCAGGGCAACAATCGCTTGCAGATCGTGCCCATGAGCTGGAGGAAGATATTCAGCAAAGCGACTCAATAGAGCTTGAAAGCAAAGTGCAATTTGGCTTGGCCGATTTGCAAAAACTGATGTTACTTTCGGCCGAACAGCCTGAAGAAGATGTAGCTGATGGCACCGTTGTTGTCGAACAATTGAGTGAGGGTGCTCCGCAGAGAGACGTCATTGCCGAATTGGATGTGAGCAAGGGCAGCACAGATTCCGCCGATCTTATTAGCGATAGTCAGTCGTCAATGGGGCTAAGTGAATCTGCGTTTGAGCAGATGTTGTCTTTATCCACTGCCGCCGCGGTATCGCAAGCCCGACTTGGAGAGTGTTTACTGCGTTTACGCGACACTTACAAAGATCTCGAATCAACCAGCACTCGTTTACAAAGCTTGCAATCTGAACGCCTTGAGCCAGATTCTGCCGCTGTAAAAGAGATGTTTGCTGATTTGCATAATGCAAAAGCTGCAATGGCTGATGCTCTACTCGATGCTGAAACTGAACAACAACAAGGTTCCAGAGCAGACTCTGCATTACAGCAATCATTAATTAGAGTTCAGCTTGTATCGATGCGTGACTGCGCGGTAAGAATGGGCCATGCGGTAAGCGATGCTGCGTTTGAAACAGATAAACAAGCGTCTTTTGAAATAGTGGGTGGAGAGGTAGCGATAGAGCGCTCTTTATACAGGCAACTGCTCAGCCCACTTGAGCACTTGGTCCGAAATGCCGTAGTGCATGGAATTGAGTCGCCCGCAGCACGGCTTGCCGTGGGCAAACCTGCACAGGGTGCTGTGACCTTGCATGTGCAAATTGACGGTACCGACTTACTGTTAAGCGTTAGTGATAATGGTGGCGGAATCGATTCTGAAAAAGTGTCAGAAAATCTTGTTGGTCAGGCTGAGTCGTACACGGAATCAAACGATGGAATGTTGCACGTGCTTTGTCAGTCTGGCTTTTCAACGCTTGCACAGGCTGATCAACTAGCCGGGCGCGGATTAGGCTTATCGGCGGTTAAGTCGTTTATAGAAGAGCATCATGGTCTGTTGCATATGCGCAACGATAAAGGGCAGGGCGCTGTTTTTACTCTGCGCGTGCCGCAAAAAATTCGTGTCCATCAGGTTGTTCTTGTGCAAAGTCATCAGGCGCTGTATGCCATTCCGGTTAGTTTTGTCCAATTTGTAGTTGAAGATATGCGGTTCAATGCGGCTCGTGAATACACTCACGATGGTGAGGTGTACAAACCTTTAATACTGGGAGAATTGTTGGGGCATTTATCTGTTAAGGCGAAATCTAGCGTGCATAGTGTATTAGTGGAAGTTGGGAGGCAGCGTTTTGCCTTGTGTGTTGAGCATGTGTTGGGCTTCAGGGAAATTATTGCCCAGCCAATAGGAGATCAGCTCACAGCATTAGGGCGATATACCGGCGGCAGTGTATTGGCGGATGGGCGAGCCGCTTTAATTCCTGATTTAAATCGCTTGCTTCTGGGCCAGCAATCAGGCAACGCACTCCATGCAGATCAGTTCACGCAAGTAACTCGGGCACGCGCGCCAAGCGCACTGGTGGTGGATGATTCAATTACCTTGCGTGTTGCGGCCGAGCAAATGATGATAGAGCTTGGGTATGTGCCAACGCTTGCGCGTGATGGCAGCGAAGCGCTGGCGCTTATCGAAAATCAATTGCCCGATGTTTTGTTAGTGGATATCGATATGCCACGACTCAATGGATTTGATTTTCTGCGGCATGTGCAACTGCAATATCCCGATCATCAAAGCGCAATTATTATGATCAGTACGCGCGATGCTGCCAAAGACCGTGAAGAAGCGACTAGCCTCGGCGCAGGTGCGTATCTGGTAAAGCCGTACACGCAACAGGCACTGCTTTCAGCCTTGGAGAAGATCGGCGCGCAAGCTTCGCCGGCCGATCCATCTCAATAAAGCCGTATTCGTTGTAAGCGTTAGATTTTGCCTTAAGGTTCCATTTCGCCACCAGCATCTTTCCAGTCGCTGATACCCCCAATGTTTGATACCGACTCATAGCCCATGTCTTGCAGTGTTTTGCCGGCCAGTGCGGCCTGACCACCTGCCGCACACACCAACATAATGTCGGCGTCTTTGTTCATCGCTGGGTTGTGGAACGGGGTTGCAGCATCCGCTGCAAATTCAATAAAGCCACGTGGAATGCGCACAGCGCCAGCGATAGTACCGCTTTCTGTGATCGCGGCTGAATCGCGCACGTCCACAATGACGCTATTGCCTGCCTTGTGGCGTGTAATGGCTTCTTCGGCAGAGAGTTTTGGCACGCTTTTATTGGCTTCTTCTAGATAGTCCGATGCTGATTTCATTGCAATTCCTGTGATTAGGGTAAGTGTTAGCTGGTCCCTGCCATTCTAACAATTAGGTGAAAATAGGGGGAAGTCGACATTTTGGGCTATTAAACCCAAAAAAAAGTCAATCAAGCTTGCATTGTGTCGATATCCAGGTATAGTTGGGAAAAATATCCCAAAATATGTAACCCAAGGAGTACACCATGTCAGCAAAAATTACACTTCTAGCCAGCGCGATCAGTCTTGCACTGTTAAGCGCTTGTAGCGATGACGGCCAGAATGTTATTCCGGACGACCCGGACAACATCAATCCTGTCATAGATCCAGGCTTGGTCAATGATCGCCGTTTAAAACAGATTGATAACACCGAGGCTTTTTATGCGGCCATAAGGGAGGGGCTTATTGAGCAAAGTGCGCTCTATCGTCCGTCTGAATTTTTCGTGGACGATGTCGATTTCGCGCGTGAGGAGCAAGCGATCGCATTGCCTTCCGTTGCCGCACCAACTGGCGAGGCCGATGTTGCGAGTGATGCTGCTGTTTCTGCTGCCAGTGATGGGAGTGTCGCGCTTGAGCAATCAAGCGGTGGTGCCGGAGGCGATGTCACCGGTACAAATGTTCAAGAAATAGGTGTAGACGAGCAGGATAGGGTGAAAACAGATGGTGAGTACCTGTATGTACTCGATAATCGAAATTCGGGCTACTTCGGTATCGATTTTCCCGTTATTGTCGAGCCATTACCGGTTGATTTTGGTGCACCTTTACCCATCGATCTTGCGGTTGAGGAACCTGGGTTTGATGTCACCGATGTCGCGCTGGATAGCTCGCTCTACATTCCACCTCCGAATACAGTAAACGTGCGTATTCTTTCGATGCAAACCGATGCACCCGATGCCACGGCTATTAATAATGTTGAAGTCGATTTGGGTGGCCGTAGTGCCCAGGGAATGTACCTGTATCAAAACAACGATGATAAGAATGTGATTCTCACCAGTTCCGGTTTTGACTACTACTGGAGTGTCTGGGGCGACTCGCAGGCCTTTGGCGGATCACAAAGCCAGATAACCAAACTGGATGTGACCGATCCGAATAACGCCGATGTCACTGACACGTTCTCGCTTGATGGGCAGATTATCAGTAGCCGCCGCATAGGTAAACATCTCTTTGTTGCGACACGTTTCTACCCACAAATTGCAGGCATAGATCCATACTCCATGGGAGAAGTTGAGTATCGAGATGCGATTAACAACGCTGATCTTGATGCTGTCATGCCAACCTACAAAACAAGCCCAGCTGGTGAACCGCAACCGTTTATTAATACGGCGGGATGTTTTGTTGCTAACCGGCCAGATGACGTGGGTAGCTATTACACCCCTGACATTGTCACGCTGGCCGTGATCGATCTCGATACGATGGATTTAGCCGACAGCGAATGCTTTCTTGGTTCAACTGAAACCCTTTATGCATCCACTCAAGGTGTGTATCTCGCCACAACTCGCTATGACTACGGTGATACTCGCGAAATTGATTTTGCTGATACCGATGTCGACAGAATTCAAGCTTATATCGATCCTCGAATTGATACAGACATCCATCAGTTCAGCATCAATGGTGGTGAGCTTAGCTACTCAGGCTCGGGTGTGGTCTCAGGTCATCTGGGTTGGAACCCTCTGCGTAAGCCGTTTCGCATGAGTGAAAAAGATGGATACTTACGCGTCGCCACTTTTTCTGATCAGCAAAATGAATCGGTCAGTCCTATCAACGTCACTGTATTAAAAGTTGACGGCGATAGCGATCTGGTACGTGTGGCTCAATTGCCTAACATTGATAACCCGGAACATATTGGCAAGCCTGGTGAGCAACTCTACGCCTCAAGGTTCTTAGGTGATAAAGCTTATCTGGTGACGTTTCGTCAAACCGACCCCTTGTACGTGGTTGACTTGTCTAAACCTGCCGATCCTTTTTTAGCCGGTGAATTAGAAATTGAAGGGTATAGCGACTATCTGCAACCCATTGGCGAAGACTATCTTTTAGGGATTGGTAAAGATGCTCGACCAGCGCCAGATGGCTTTGGTGACGGGTTTGGTGCACTGCAACAAGGTGTGAAGCTCTCACTTTTTAACGTTGAAGATGCCAACAATCCGTATGAAGTACAGTCGATGGTGGTCGGTGAGCGTGGTACCGAATCACAAGCACTCACCAATCATCGGGCGATTACTATTCAGCCGGCAAACGAAAATCACCCTACCCGCATCGCTTTTGGAATTGATGTAGCAGGTGCCGAAGATCCACGAACCGATGCTGACCCCTGGACCTGGTATCCATGGAACTACACTGGTTTACATGGTTTTGAAGTACGCACGGGGGCGGATGCTGGGATTACGGCTAACGGCAAGATGGTGGTGGAGTCAGCGTCAAGCCCGGATGGTTTCCGATACGGTCCGCAGTTAGGGAATGATCGTGCGGTTATTGCCGGAGATGCTGTGTATTACATCCACGGTTCGAGAGTGTTCGTTTCCAACTGGTTTGATATGGATAACTTCACTGGGCCGCGTTAATGCCTTAAAGTTGGAGAGCGCCCAAAGGGCGCTCTCTATGTTTATAAGTTTTGGTGCGTCTTTTAGAGAATAACTCAATCAGCACTAAGCTGCCGTATAGCGTCTGCCCATCCTTCAACATGCCACGTTCTTGCAATTTTTCCGTCCACCACCTCATGAATATCGATTGCCATAATTGCAAACGATTTCCCCGACGGCGGCACTCCAAAGAAATCTGCGATTGGCGTACCGCTGCCTGTCCCACGAATGACGATGTAATTATCATTGATAATGACATCGTGAATGGGCCAATTTAAATCTGGAACCACGTGTTTTCTTAGACCGCTGATCGCTTTTACGGTTTCCGCCTGTAACCGGTATTCGGTAGCACTGCTGTAACTGCGCCAGTCATTTGCCATGTTGGCAAACGCATCATCCGCGTTTGCTTTGCCTGACAAATAATCATAAAGCGGTTGAACCAACGCTTGTGCGGATTCTTTTGTCATTGATTCAGTTGCTTGCACAGGGTTCCATACAAGCAAACACAATACGGTTGCGAAAAGTGTTGACGCAACGTGCTTCGGATACGCTTTACTCATGAAATATCTCCGTTAAGTTGTTGGAGCTTTCAGATTAGGGGCAATGATTGTTCATGAATAGGCGCTAAATTGCTGATAAACTGATCGTTTAAAGCGAACAATGGTGTATGAATCATAACGATTTAAAGCGCCTGGCCTTTTTTGCTGAGGTTGTGGCCAATGGCAGCTTCGCAGGTGCAGCCCGAACATTGTCTTTGCCACGATCGAGCATCAGTGAGCACATTCGGTTGCTGGAATCTTCACTGGGTGTGCGATTGTTGCAACGTACTACGCGCAAGCTCTCTTTAACACCCGAAGGACACGAGGTATACGTAAGAGCCCGATCGATTCAGAATCTCGTTGCCGAAATCAACCATCTCACTAGCGCACAGGATTCTTCGGGTTCTATCACTGTTTCAGCAACACAAGATATTGCTGATGTGTGGCTTATGCCAAAGCTTGCTGAGTTTAATGAGGTTTACCCGGATATCCATGTCAACCTTATGGCCGATGACTATTTATCCGATCTTGTGGAACAGCGAATTGATGTTGCAATTCGTGTAACGGTTGAGGACCACAACAGTAGTCTTGTGGGTCGCACGCTCGGACAGGAAGCATTGCAGCTGTTTTGCAACCCAGCATACTCTCAGCGGCACGAAGTACCGCAGGCTATGGAGGATCTTAGTCATTGGGATTGGGTTTTATTAAACCAAGTATCGGCAGACGGTAAAGTGAAACTTCAACAAGGGCGTAGGGAGTTCGTGCTAAAGCCCATGCTCAGTCGAGCTACTAATGCACCCACGTTGCAAAGACGCCTGTTGGAACTAGGGCATGGAGTAGGGCTGCATTTGCCGTCTTTGGTTTCGAAACAACTGGAGGCGGGCATTCTGGTTCCAGTCTTGAAGGACGTGACATCTACGTTATACAGCATCAAGCTCGTGTATCCTTCACGTAATCTACCTTTACGGACGCGTGCATTTGTTGAGTTTTTAGTTAACTGTGGTTGGTCTTGAAAAGGCGTCGGCTGTGTTTAATATGTGTCGCTAAAAAGCCGTTAGTTAATTAGAAGCTAGATCGATATTTTGCAAGTGATCTTCCATGATCTCAATTGCCTTAGTGATTTGCGCAGCTTGATTTCTATTTTTCAGCTGTTTCTTTTAAACCATCGTTCATCATATTCAGCATAGGTGGCACGCCTTTTTCCATTTGACTTTTCATGAGCGCGGCCATTAAGCCTTTGAAGGTTTCCGAGTGTATTACTTTCGTTCCAGATTCAGTTTCTTCCAGCTCAATAATTTTATCGTTGGTAAATATAAAGCCTGCCATCATGTGGGCGCGCCAATGAAAATATTTTGGTTCGTCCAGTTGGATTATTTTGGGGTTGTATTTTGGACCATCTTTGCCGGCTTCTTTGCTCATCATGGTAATAGTCAGCGTAGAATCTACTGATGCTTCACCCTGTGAGGCATTAATAGTTGGGCTCCAGTCTTGCCATTTTTCTATGTCGGTAAGGATGCTCCATACTTTGGCAGGCGGTGCAGCAATCTCTATTTCAGTTTTAATTGTTTGCATCTTTCTTCCATTAATAGCTAGATAGACGATACCCAGTAGAATGATAACACCGAGTAATTGTAAAATTCTTTTCATTTGTTTATTCCAGAGACATTATGCATTTGTTGGTATGCGAGATCAGCTGATGATCGATTCGAGATACGTTTGCAGTTGCTGCATGCCTGCACCCCATCCTTTGTCATGATCTGATCGAGATGATTCAAATGCAATAAGTTCTTCGGCTGTGGGGTTTCTTGGCTCCCACAGAAACCTGATTCTTGTTTGGTCTTTTGAGATTTCATCAAAATGCAAAGTGGCCAACATGTCTTTGGGCCAATTGGGCATATGCGGCATGCTTTGAACGTCGCCATTTTCGTTAGAGAAATATTGTAAAAACACCAGCCGCTCAGGAGAGAGCACTTCTTCATATTTGGTCAGTAACCACATTTCATTACCGTTGGGCATTGTAATTTTATGTAGCGACGTACCGCCATCAACAATATTTGCAGATACGAATTCGCATTTGCAACCTGGCATTGGAAACATCCAATTGTTGAGGTGTTTAACTTGAGTCCAGGCATCGAAAACCAGTTGCCTAGGTGCATTAAACTCACGCACGATTTCAGATGGCACTATCGCTTCACTGCTCATCAACTGCTCTATTTTTTTGTATTTGATTTAAATAGCTGTCTAGCTGGTCCATTGCGCCACCCCAATATTTTTCGAACTGATGCAACCATTCCTGAATAGGTCGCAGCTCTTCAGGTCGCACCCGATAATATCTATAACGGCCCGCTCTGCGTTCAGTCACAATGTTGACCTTTTTTAAGACGCTTAGATGCTTGGAAACGGTGGGTTGTGGCCACTCAAAATTATCGGCCAATTCGTTAACCGTCATTTCCTTTAACACTAGCTGTTCAATCAGATGACGGCGTTTAGGCTCTCCAATAGCGCTGAATACATCGTGGGTTGTCTTTAATCTGGACATGTTAATATTATATTCCCATATGGGAATATGTTAACTGTGGATATAGCGGTTCTATCTCTACTGCGTCCAAAGAAATTTGTGGTGCTGAATTTCCAGGGCCTTAAGTTGTTTATGGATGGCTAAGCGACATTGAGACTGAAGACCAGTAACCGTTACCGCGCTTCGAATCAATTGCCCATCCATTGTTTTTCAACTCAGTACAGATCAGGCGATTCATAATTCCATGCCCAACCAATAAAACCGCTCCCTGCTTCACAGCTAGGCTTTCCAGAAGTTGGCTTGCTTCTCGAGCCCTCTTACAATCGTTTATTTTGCCAGGACAATTTTTTCTGAAACCGAATAGCCAAAGAAGCCGATAGAGAATCAAAAAACCTTCCCATGGCAGCGATATGTAGAGTCGGTCGGGGTGGGGGATCTCTGATTCGTTGAATAGGTCTGATGGGTTTACGTTGTGGAGTCCGAGCAGGGTTGCGCTATCAACTGCACGGTTTAGCTCGCTGCTTACAACTACCGATGCAACTGAGGTGAGGTTCACCGTCTCTTCTGAGGCTGGCGAGCTCACGTGGCTTTTAGCGTACAAGTCCAATGCGCGCTTAGCCTCTTCTGCGGATCTTAGCCAGCGCGGTTTAAATTCAGGCGGACCGTGACGAAGTAAGATTATTCTCATCGTAAGCCAAGTATATAAAGATCCAGGTTTTGTTCGAAGCTTATCGGTCTGTAGGGTGATATTTCTCAACATTAGCCACAACAGAATAAAGCTCATAATATTGAAGGTCGCTACAGCTGGTATCAACAAGGAATGATACGGGGATAGAACGGACGTGGCATCCCAGTACTCAGTGTGATCCAATTTAGTCTTGTTAGCCGTTTGCGGCGTTAATTTTTATCAGACGGGTGATTTACACCATCGTTAGTAATCACCTCACCCAATTCAAACGGGTTAACGCCGTCCAGACACGCGACATTAAAACCGAACTCTGTAGGGTCGGAACGACGCTGATGGTGTGTGTATATCCCGCATATTGAGCAAAAAAAGTGCTTTGCCGTTTTTGTATTGAATTGGTAAAGCCTTAGTACGCCTGACCCTTTTACTATTTTTATACCATCAAGTTTTATAGACGCAACTATGGCCCCGCGGCGTCGACACATAGAACAATCGCATCGGCGTGGTTTCTCAATGCCATTTGGCAGAGATAACTCAAATTCGACAGCGCCACAATGACAACTGCCTGCGTGTTTTGCCTGAATTTCAGTTTCACCTACGTGTTTTATCATCTTGCATTTTCTCCAGGGAGTGCCTTTGTGAAACTCCTTGTCTTTACATATCTTAACAGCGATTTATCTTATGATTGGATAGGTGCAATAGCGCTGCGACAAACCGTGTAAACTGCGCAAGCTGTTACCAAGTCGGATACTCGCTATTTCTATCAACCACAAATATGACACCATCGTCATCGGTGGAGGCGCTGCCGGGCTTATGTGTGCCCACCTGGCAGGGCGCCGTGGCAAGCGTGTGCTGGTGTTGGAGCGCAGCAAAAAAATTGGTCGTAAAATACTAATGTCTGGCGGCGGGCGTTGTAACTTTACAAATTTACATGTGAGTGCCAGCAATTTTATTTGTCAAAATCCGCATTTTGTAAAATCGGCATTACAGCAATACACGGCCCACGACTTTATTGCGTTGGTTGAGCAGCACCATATTCCTTATCATGAACGTGATCATGGTCAGCTCTTTTGCGATGGTAAAGCTCGCGAGATCGTCGATTTACTTGAAACAGAATGTGATGAAGCGCAGGCGACCATTCGCACACAGTGCGAAATTTCTCAAGTAGCGTGTAGCTCCGGCGTGTATCAGTTGGATACAAGCCTTGGTGAATTCGAGACCGACGCCTTGGTTGTTGCCACAGGCGGTTTATCGATACCTACCATGGAACCAACGCCATTTGGTTATACATTGGCAAAACAATTTGGCATGGATGTTCTGCCTATAAGAGCAAGCCTGGTGCCTTATACATTTTCAGGCAAGCTTAAAACGATTTTTGCCAAGCTCTCCGGGAACGCAATAAACGTGAGTATGGCTGTGGGCAAACAGATGTTCACAGACCCTATGCTATTCACTCACCGTGGTTTAAGTGGGCCGGCTGTTTTACAAATTTCCAATTATTGGCAAGAAAAAACATCGGTGCACATTGATCTCTTGCCCGAACAGGACGCCAGTGCCATACTGCTTGCTGCAAAAGAGAGTCAGCCGAAACTTTCCCTGCGTAATGTGCTGGCAGCACATTTACCCAAGAGTGTAGTGGAGGAGCTGCTGCAGCTTTGGGCGCCGGAACTAGCGCAGCGGCCGATTGCCGAGTGCACCAATAAAGCCCTGCTATCGATAGGTGAAAAGCTCAATGCGTGGCAGGTATTACCGGCGGGCACGGAAGGGTACCGTACGGCCGAGGTCACACTTGGGGGTGTTAATACGGATGCGCTGTCGTCCCGAACTATGGAGTCGAAAGTACAGCCTGGCCTTTACTTCATTGGTGAGGTGGTTGATGTTACCGGGCATTTGGGTGGTTTTAACTTTCAGTGGGCCTGGTCTTCTGCTTTCGCCTGTGCTCACGCCTTGTAAATTCACTTCAGAATACATTCCATAGCGCAAATTGCGATCGTGATGCGCGCAAGAGTGGTGCACATCTGTGGCGACATCTGTAATACTCGAAGATCGTTGGTTTGGGTTAACAGTTAAGAAATGAGCAATATCGGTATTATCGGTGGCTCGGGTTACACCGGAGTGGAGTTACTGAGGCTTTTGCTGCCGCGCAGTGATGTGCATGTTAATTTCATCAGTTCGCGAGCAAATGCTGGCACACGCGTCGATGCTGTGTTCGCTAATCTGCGCGGTTACACCGATTTGGCGTTCTCAGACCCTGATGTTGTCACCTCAGCCGAATGCGATTTGGTATTTTTTGCCACGCCTAATGGCACCGCGATGAAACAGGCGCAAGTCTTATTAGATCGAGGCATCAAGGTTGTCGATCTATCAGCGGACTTCCGTATTAACGAAGTGTCCGTTTGGGAAAAATGGTATGGCATGACGCACAGTTCGCCACAGCTAATCGATCGTGCTGTGTATGGCTTACCTGAAGTCTTTAGAGACGATATTAAAACGGCTGATCTTGTTGCTAATCCAGGTTGCTATCCAACAACGGTTCAGCTCGGCTTCATGCCCTTACTGGAAAATTCACTTGTACACACAGATTCGCTTATCGCTGATGCAAAATCTGGTGTAACTGGTGCTGGCAGAGGTGCAAATGTTGCAATGTTGTTGGCGGAGGCGGGTGATAACTTCAAGGCCTATGGCGTGGCGGGGCATCGCCACTTGCCAGAGATAGAGCAGGGGCTGGCTCAAATGAGTGGCACTGAGGTAAACCTGACGTTTACCCCACATCTTCTTCCGCTGATCCGTGGTATCCACTCCACCTTATATGCACGTTTAAAATCGCCAGTGGATTTACAAGCATTGTTTACTGAGCGCTATGCCAATGAACCGTTTGTAGATGTCTTGCCAGAAGGTGTGTTTCCTGAAACCCGAACGGTGCGTGGAACCAATATGTGTCGCCTTGCGGTTTGTCAGCCGCAAGGGCGCAATACAGTTGTCATCATGGCGGTTGAAGATAATTTGGTAAAAGGGGCGGCGGGGCAGGCGGTTCAGAATATGAATTTGATGTTGGGCTTTGAAGAAGTGGCAGGCTTGCTCACGCCAGCGTTACTGCCTTAAGCCACTGATGGCAGGCTTACCTTCAAATCGGGTAATGTTTGTAACGGCAGCGTGCATTGCTGTGGTGTTGGCGTGGTTTGTCGGTACTGAAGCTGGTGCAAAAAAAGAGCGTGCGCATCTTGCCGACACAGTAGTTGACCAACGTGCTCTTATCGCGACAATGCAAAGTGATCATGATGCAGCCCTAAAACAACTGCAAAGTCAGCGTGACCTGAGCGAAGCCAGCCATCGTGATTTACAAATCATCATTAAAGAGATGGAAGCGGCCGCGCTTGAACAAGACAGTGCCAACCGTCTTTACGAGCGCATTGAAGGTGTCGATAAGCAAACAGGTTTGGCTATCGATACCGTCGAACTCATCCCCGCTAAATTCGATCAGAGCGCGGAACTGCATATTACCGTTGTGCAGCAGCGCGGTCGCGACAGGGTGAGCGGAAAAATAGGTCTGGCTTTGGTCGGAGTCAAAGATGGCAGCAATTGGCGAGAGATCATAGTTGAACCAGGCAGCCCAGAAGCCCCTGGTTTTGAATTGCGTTTTTTTCAGACCCTGGTGGTGGCATTGCCAGAAGCTAACCTGGATATCGAAATTGTTGAAATATCGGTGGTACCGAAAGGTAAGCGGCACAAGCCATTTACCGATGAACAGGACTGGGAAAGACTTGTGATTGCTGCGGCTGAAAAGTAGTCATCTTAACTGCGAATCCCACAAATTTCTTGAGGGTATTGAGTCATTTAGCGCAGTATCGGGATTTAATCGAGAGTAG
>CAYSZH010000035.1:0-31694 GCA_964435305.1 uncultured Granulosicoccaceae bacterium | reverse complement strand
GCTAATACCTATGGCCAAATCGCCCTTATCGATCATAACGTTGGCCGACTGATGAAATCTTTAGAAGAAAACGGATTAGCTGAAAACACCATCGTTATTTATATGTCCGACCACGGCGACTGGCTTGGAGATCATGGTTTGGTCTTGAAAGGGCCCATGCACTACGAAGGTTTATTACGTGTTCCCTTGATTGCACGTGGCCCTGGAATCGTTGCAAACGCACTTGTCGAGGAACCCGTTTCAACTCTGGACATCGGCCCTACCCTTTATGACTACGCCAATTGCGAAGCCAGCCTGACACAACATGGTGCCAGCCTTCGTAAATTACTTGAAGGCGAACCGGAGACTCGTGAGTGCGCGCGCAGCGAGTGGGAACTCCTGCCAACTCGAGCAGGTGTGGCATTAAGCCTACGAGTGGTACGTACCAAAACGCATAAGTTAACTTTAGATCTTGAAAGCGGTACGGGTGAACTCTATGACTTGGTAAATGATCCGCATGAATTGCACGATCGGTTCAACGATGCTGACTATAAAGATATTCGCAATGTTCTTGAAGCGTTGATTAAGAAAAGGCCGGCGGATGAGCGTGAAATTAATACGCAAGTAGGCTTGGCTTAGAAAGTTAAATCAGAACTCTTTCGTAATTAAGCGGCCTACCAACTTGATTGGCCGGTAGGCCTTATGTGCTTACTCTACATACGCATTGCGGCTAGAGCCCCTGCGTCTCAAAACTGAAGTGGACTCTTTTCCACGGCGCGCCTGCAATATTGGTATTTCGATAAAGAAGGGTGAGATGCACTTCATCAGCGTTGCCCGGATAACCAGACAAAGCCACACTATGCGCACCACCCATACTTTGATTATGGTAAATCGCACTGTTCGGTCTATCGCCCGCATAAACCCAGTAATGACAACCATTAGACGTCCAGGCGATTGTATCACTTCCAAATGCAAGTGTATCTCCGTCTTCATGCGAGGTTAGTGTAGGAGCTTGTGAGCATTTTGTATCCACTGGCGCTACAAAAGCAGGTGCAATAACAGTAGGCGCAACAACATCAGGCCCTGCAGTATTAGACTCTGTGGCCCCAAACGGTACTTCGAACGAGTAGTACAATGACTTCCAACGATCGTTAATAATACTTGGATTTCGATATTTCAAAGTCATGTAAACATTTCCACTGTCTGAAGGGTACCCACCAATCGAAACGCTACTAGTACTACCTAAACTCTGATTAAGATATTGGGTACCGTTTGGACGATCGCCCGCATATACCCAGAAATGACAACCATTTGAAGTCCAGTGTATTGTCGCTTTCTTCTCTGGCAGTAAACCACCGCTGGGAATTCCAATTAACTGTGGCGGCTCTGTGCACACGCCGGCAGTAATTGGTTGATCAGGGTCTGCAAGCAGAACGATATCGCCAAGATCCTTAAGACAACTCCCCATACCCGGATTTGGCAAATAGAGTTTTTGAGTCAGCTTCGACCGCATTGAAATTTCTATGGTGTACGAGTCACTTGAGGCCGTGTCATTGTCACGTGGCAGTAGCCGAAAAAATCGGCCAGTATCCGATTGTGACACTCGTAATTTAAAATCCTCATTTCCGTATGGCACCCATTTTCTATCGTTTGGGTTCTGATTTAAATCTATGTAGTCGCCTTGAAGTGTGGTATCCAATTCGAGCACTTTAATAGTAGCGGCTAGCGGCAACCCTTTGCTATCAACCACCCGCCCTGTAAACCCCGGCCCATCAAAATTAACGTGGGAGGGTTTTCCATCGCATATAAAGTCACTCATTAAGCCCTTCATCCCATCCGCATACGTACGCGCATACTCCCGTGCTATGTCATATTGCAGTTGATGCTCCGAATTAGTAGACGGAGATTCTTGATATAGGTGATCTTGTATCCAGGGGCTATAACGTGATTGTCCAATTCCGTCTACGTAATAGCCTCCATGTGTTTCTACACCTAGCTCAATCATTCCTGTTAGCGCATAGTAGTTTGCTCCTGTTGTACCAGCTGATGCTATTGCGCCAGATTCTGGTAGATCACAGGCCAGCGGAGACACGGCAAGGTCAGTACAAAATAGCCCAGTGGTTCGACTCAAAAGTACGTTTTCCCGCATAATATTGGCAAATTCCACTGCGACTCTGTGATCTTTCATCGGTTCCAGAAAGTGCTCATCACCAGAACCCACATATCCATCGTCGCCAACGCGGTCCCTCGTCAAATAGGGATATAGAACTTGTCCCTTGGGTGGTATTCTCGTGCCAGTATGAAAAACAACACCAAAAACAGGTTTAAGATACTCAACCAATGATTGCATTGTGTCAGTTTCAAATTCAGAGTTAGGCACAGGCCCATGGTATTTCCCTTTACCCACTTCATAACAATCCGGGCCATTTTTTACAACATCTTCGTCGGTAGTAACTGTTAAGTAGTTGTCGCAACGATCCCAGCCAAATTTCCCGTTACCATTAAGATCAACACCGGTTGTTTGCATAAAATCTGTCAACATGCGATTTGTACGGAAACGATTTTCGTAACCCCATTGATTCATCGTCGGTATAATCACAATGAGATAATTGTCAACGATATCTCGAATTTTTGGATCTATATCGTAATTGGATACCAGATCATCAGCTAACTCTAATACAGCTCGCATACCCATCGGCTCACGCCCATGGATAACACCGGTAAATAAAACAACAGGCTCGTCTTCTATCTTCGTTGGATTGTCCGATATAAATAGTCCAACCAACGGTTCTCCAGTGCCTTCAAAATGTTCGCCTAAATTTCTAACATGCGTAATATCGCTAGGGAATTCATTGAGTAAGTCAACTACGGCACTAAATGTGGGTGGGTAAAAGGGATAGTCGGGGACAATCTGTCCATGTGCTGATGTACCCACGGCGGTTAAAAGCGTCATTGCTATTGCAGCCATGCCTTTCTTTATACCTGACCTCAATCGGTTTAGTTTCATCCTTATATTCCTGGTAGTAGGAGTTCCTTCTGAACTCGGACCACCAGTTTTACTGAGATGAATGCCTATTTCTGGTTATATTCGCATCTTCAAAATGGCATTATTACCATACCAAAGACTAGTCATCCGGCCCTTGCTCAATACGAACATACTCTTGTCGAATATAATCGCCCCGTTTAGGCTTATGCTCGTACACGACCGCAGTTCCAACCTCAGGCGACAGCCACCATGTTCGGGTACCAAAACGCTCTTCGCAAACAAGTTTGTAGGCATCGTATTCCCCTGAAACGATTCGAATACGCTCAGTCGCCGTGACTGTGCATTGCCTCTTTGTTTTCCAGGCCCTAGCAAGCAAATTACTTGCTCCCCCTACCTTATAAACAAACGAATTTCCAAGTTGTAGCGGCCAAATTATTCCGCTCTCAAAATTGACAGTAGCTTTACCCGTGCTTGGGCAATTTGTCCATTTCACCGCCGGTGCAAACCCACGCACCAGACGGGTCCAATGACAGCCATCAGTTCGTTCGTAGCTGGCCAATTCATTGCCATTTTTGTCCGAATTACTGGCCACTTTCTCCATGTGCCCAGCCATGCCGTTTTGATCGATGTAATGCCACTTCCAGCCCACTGCTCGAAACCCAGGCCCGTCCATTGGCTGTTTGATCTCTACCGGACCAAGAACATCGAATGCGGCGGAATAGCCACTGAACATCATCAGCGCTACGAAAACCGCACTGTAACTAATCCATTTTAAAAGCACGCTTTTCGCTTGATGACACGGCAGCAGAATCGAATTTAGGTTTGTAGTCATGCTTGGCAGGTATTTTATTGTCAAATACTTTTTACTTTTGAGCTTAGCTTTCATTGCTCGTTCCACCATTGATTCCATGCCGCTATTGAATAGCCATGGCGTTGCCTGGTGATCGCTGTGAGCGCACCAATTACATCCGCTTTTACCCATGACGGGTCACTTTTGTTATTTAGACGGTTGACTAATGCAGCAAGCGTATCGCGATCCGATTGTTGCAACCAACCCGTTGCCATAATGGCTGCGATCGATGAGTCAAATAATTTTCCACTATCGGAAACATTTAGCGGTTCGTGCGAATTTATTAATGACGGATTGATACGGCCATGCCCATTGATGGCCAAGGTTGTCAGTAAATACCAACGCACAAGCTCCTGTCTTTCAAATGTACGACCATTAAACATTGTTATAGGCGCACCTTCGATAGGGACAGATAGCAATTGAGTCAAAGCCGCGCCAAATTCGGGGCTCTTTATTCTGGGATGCCGGCCTAGCTTACGCCTCAGTATACGAGCATAATTATCTGTACTCTGCGGATCGGCAACCAACTCAAGCAATTCCTTATACAAGGTATGTGTTAACTCATCGTTCTGTGTTGCTATGTTGGCATCGAGGCGCGGCTGCGCAAATACCTCGTTTTCTACAACTGTCTCCACCTGCCTTGGTTTGTACAACCACAAGGCACCCCCTGCTGCTGCATAGACTCCAATAACCACCACACCACGGTGGCTCCCAACTGAAATTGGTACTGCATTAAACTCTTGCACTAAGTCAAACACACCTGCACTGTTATATTTCCACAGCACACCCGGTTTCGAATTGGAAGCACGATTATGTGTAACAAGCCAAACATCATTGCCATCTGAGTGCAGTGCCCGTGGGCGATGTGTTGAGGGTAGTCGCATTGCATAAGTTCGATTTCCATCGTAGCGTAATAGCTCACGTTTGGCACCGATGTCAGCAAAGGCAAACAGATGCTCTTGATGTTGCACCAATGTATCGACACGATCACTTTTTGGCCAGTCACTAATGGCAATACGCTTATCGCCCTGTATAGAAAAAAGCTTGGCTTCATCCTTACCTCGCGCTGACGCACCAACAATACAGCGCTCGTTAAATTCGCTGACGCTGACAAGCCGGCTAAATGAGGCGTTTTCCGCAGGGTAATCGTATTGCAGCTGCCACCGATCATCGACTGGGACCGCATGATCTGACCCAGCACCATCTGCGGAATTCCTGGACTCGTTAGCTATTGACTCACCATCAGTCGATACGGAGTTTTCCAAGCGATGTAATTGGCCAGTCCACGAACCGGTTGTTGCAACCAAGTCGCCGCCACAAACAGTCATTGCGTGCACGTGCATAACGCTACCTGACTGCATGATCTGCCATTGCCAGTTTTCACCATCAGTTACAGCGTATTCACCTGTTCCTGCACTACGCCTGGGGTCTTCAAACGGCCAGTGCAGCAGATTGTTGAAAATAACGGGATCACCAATATCCTGTGAAAAAAGACTGCGCTCATATTGCACTGAGCCCTGCTCGATTGAATAGCTATAAATGTCAGCAACATTGGTATCTTTAAAAGGCTCGCTATTAACAAACCAAATGCGATCTTGATAGCTGATCAGCTGCGATACACCAGGCCATTGCTCAAAAACAGCGACACGCTCAACCTGCTGTGCGTAGGCATTCGAAGAGAAGAAAAAGAGCAAGAGCAAGAACTGGAACAGCGTTTTATTTAACGTCTTTTTCATTTTTTTGCATACATTGTTTAACACAGCGCTTTTTACAGATACTATTATGCGAAGTAGTGACCGACCATTTTAGTTTCTCGGAAGTTATCCGCCCGACCTAACGTGAGTCCGCCTGGTAAAACTCACTTTTAAAGCCCAGGAAATTCTCCCATGCAAACCAATAGGCGATATGCCCTGGCAAACGTATACGCCTGTCAACACCGTCACCCGCTTTTTGCGATTCATTAACCAACGCTTCCTCAGCTATACGCCATTCATTGTTGCCAACGACGAGCTTTCCGGTGGCTGAGTAGGAGAATTTTTCATCATCTTCGCGCTGGTAGGCCCTTACGGTTCTGGACTTTGCATCACCAATTAATACTACCGGCGTCTTACCAAACGTGTCGTTAATAACAGGAGTTTTTTCGAATACCTTGAGAGGCCAGGCTTTACTGGTGGCAAAACTTCGCAAACCAAAGACGTAGTCCTTGCGCAACAAAGTGCTCTCGTCTTTGACTACAGCTGGGAACATTAAATTAGGACTGGCAAAATAATCATGATAAACAAAGCCCGAATCATAGTTTCGAAAATACCCTGTTTGTATAGAAAGTACACTGGTATCGGGGTGCTGCTTTTTCCATTGCGCCCAGTCAGTAATAGTCATAGGGAGTACTTTCAGCTTGAGATCCGAACCAACCAATGACCCCACGACGGGTTCTCCCGTAAATTGATTCCACAAACTATTGGTGTCGCGATCAAACATCAGCTTATTGGAACGATATAATAGACCTGACGAACCAAAAACAAGCGGTGTTTCTCTGTCCTTAAGCTGCGTTTCGTACAGTATTCCAGAGCCGCACAGGGTGCAATATGCCAACGCAACCGGCACACCTCCGATTACATCATTCACCATCTCGTGCCAGCCCATGATGCGAAGAGGGTATGCTCGCGCATCCCCATTAATTTCTACACCAAAAACCAAGTCACTATCGATCAAGTAGTCGGCTTTCTTCCCAGCCACCATTGTGGCAAAGTCCAGAGAGGGTATCGAATCATATAAAGCCCCACCCCATACAATCTCTTCTAGCCGAATGCGCATGTGTTCCCTATCACCGTGAGGTGGTTGAAACAACTCAAGAAAACGCGCATCGGTGTTACCCAGAAACCGCAATTTAATCTTTCGAAAACTGGGGTGAGGAATGATCTCAGGATGGCGCTCCTGCCAGTTAAAGGCCTCGTGCCAACTTGTAATAGGTTCGCCAGTAAGATCGGACAATTCTTTGGCAATATGAATATTGGAGCCACTTAAGCGCATCGCTAGTGCGAATGTAGGGATAAGGCGTTTGTCTTGCGTTGCACCCAGTTTTGCAGCAATTGGTGCCTTCTCTTTGCCCTGCACAAGAAACATCTGCAAGCTCAAATCGCCTATTTCGTCATCAGTTAGTTTCTCTGCTTGGTCAGCCCACAGTGGGCCGCACAATATCAGGAGAAAAACCACAGACAAGCCTATTCGCATTAGTTTCCCACTCACGGTCAAAATCCGGTAATTTTGCATTTGTGCATCAGATTGCACTTAGCAAGTATGTTGTGCTTGGACACCGAGTAAGGCTGTAAATTCATATGAACTATAAGATTGAGTTCCTAAAATGAACACACCGACACATCTACTGATCGCGGCAGCACTACTTGCGCGCAAAAAAAAACCATCACTTTCCTGGGTAGCTGTCGCTGGGGCCTTGGTACCAGACCTGTCGCTGTATTTATTGGCTGGCTTCAGCTTGTTCATACAGGGCAATAGTCCTGACTACGTTTTCGGAACTCAGTATTTCTCTGATGCCTGGCAAAGTATTTTTGCGGTTGATAATTCCTTTTTTGTCTGGGGGGCTGCAATTGCCATTGGTCTGTACACTCGAAAAACCTGGCTTACAGCCTTTGCTGTCGGCGGTTTCGCACATATTTTGTGTGATTTCCCTTTGCATCATGACGATGGACGGGCGCATTTTTGGCCGCTAAGTGACTGGGTTTTTAAAAGCCCTTTTAGCTATTGGGATGTTGATCATCACGCCAATATTATCGCCCCTATTGAGGCAGGCTTAGCTTTAGTGCTCGTGGCATACCTGATATCTCAGTTCAAATCAACACGTGCACGATGGCTTCTCGTGGTTCTGGTTGCGGTACCGATGTTGATGATTTCAGCAAGCTGGTTAATGTTTGAAAAGTAGTCTCAATCTATCAAGTAAAAAAGCCATATTAAACCAATTAGGCCCACCAATAAATACGACTGTTTAAATAGATAAAGATGAGCAGCGTTTTATAGCCTTTATAGTTGAACACGATATCCAGGCCAGCACTCCATCATGAAGCTTTCTGATAGCCTATTATATGTAGAACACACCAATCTAATTTAGGATTTAAACCGCAAGCAAATGTGACGGGTAAAGAATATTAAGGGTTTTCATGCAATCGGCTTTAAAGAACGGCTTTTGCAAACACTTTGCCGCCCCCATTCTCTTCAAATAGGAGCTTAGGTCTGCGTCCATTGCACACGACATCATCACAACTCGTGTGGGTAAATTAAATCGAGAAATTACGTCAATTAGTTCAATCCCTGACTGATTACCGGGAAACCGCACATCGCAAAAAACAACATCAACGTGTTGCTTTACCAACATCGCGCTTGCTGTTGCGATCGAATTAGCTTCAAAAGTTTCACAGCCGAGATTGCCGAAAATACGCATCAGAGAAAAGCGTACAACATCATCGTCATCAACCACAAGAACGTTGAGCAATATGATGTCCTTTTGTTGAACCATCAAAAATGGATTGCCGATCCACGCATCTCCTTTACTTTATCACTAATTGATCTTCGAAAAAAACGGTATATAACGTACCTATCAATCAATAGAGTGTCAGGGGCGTGAACACACTCACCCCTGGCAGCTTGGTGTGATAGCAGTAAACTCAAACATAGCCTCTGCTTATCCGATTTCTGCAACCGCCTCTATCTCAATTAGGAATTCTGGCAGTGCTAATGCTTGTACACCAATCAGGGTGTTAGCGGCAGGCGTAATCGGACCATAAAATTCTCCAATCGCTTGCCCTATAGGCTCAAGAAGAGAAAGGTTGTGATTGACCACATACGTTCGTAATCGGACAATGTCACTTACTTGAGCACCCGCTTCCGCCAGCACGACTTTTAAATTCTCCAGCACTTGCCTGGCTTGGGCACCCACATCATTGGCGCCAACAAGGTTGCCCATTGCATCCCATGCAATCTGACCAGAGCAATGGATTGTTATTTTTCCATCAGCCTTCACAGCGTGTGAATAGCCCATCGGAATTGATGCGTAAAGTGATTCAGGGTTGATCGCATGGTTGCTCATTTAAATCTCCGAATTTTGGGTTTTAAAGCATTTAGTTTTATAAACAGGTGAAAAAAGGCGTGTTTCCTGTTGCCGGCTTGAATAGTGACAACAATTAGTGCCATATTGTGGCACCAATATTCGGTTTTCTGACATCCCATGAATACACGACACCGCCAAGACGAGCTGATTCGTCTATTGCGACGACGCGGATCATCCACAGTCGCTTATTTAACAAACTCTCTACAAGTCTCCCGGCGCACTGTTTTAAGAGATATTGCTGAACTTCGCCAGCAAGGCTTTGACATCAGTTCATCTTCGGGGCCTGGTGGTGGGCTATTTCTTGATCCAAAATCGGTTCTGGTCTCGCCCAAGCTAACCAGCTCTGAGGTGTTTGCTTTGCTCATCTCCATAGCAGTACTAAAAAAGACTCATAACATACCGTTTGTGGATTTGGCTGACGCTGGATTAACAAAAATCGAACAATCCCTGCCACGTGCTCGTGTTGTGGAGCTGCGTGAAATTCTAAGCAATGTCTATATTGGCCAATCGCGCGAAAACATCCCTCTGCCTGTCGTGGGAAAAATAGAAAAATCCGTTTTACCCGCGTTCGAATCGGGTTTTTTAAATTCGCGACAAATACGCTTTCGATACACCGATCGCAATGGGAAAAAAACGTTTAGACATGCCGAACCTCACGCGATGCTAGTGTTGTCACCAGCGTGGTACATGATCGGCTATGATCCGGACAAGCAAGATTTCCGACATTTTCGAATGGACAGAATGACTAAGGTCATTGAACAAAACAGGCCCTTCAATCGTCGGAAGTTTACTGTAGAAGGGGGAGACTGCCCGTTCTCCACTTCATTTATTTAGTTAAATAGATTGTTGGGCTGCACTATCAAGGGTTTTGCACGAATACTGTTATCAAAGCCCTACACCGACCCGATAACGCACTGAACCACCCAATACAACCGCATCAGGTGGAATGTTCCCAGAAATATTGAGCACTAGCTGATACCCGCCAGGTGCCTGCAGGAAATCCAGTAAGTCAGAATTCACCACACTCAAATCTAAAGAGCGCGCTGCGCTTCCAAACTGTGGATCCCCATCAGGAAGAAATGCAATGACCTCTTCCAAAGTCTGTTCACCAAAAGCGGCACGAATGGACACGCTTAACCCAGATATAAAATCAAAACTGTCCTGCGCGCCATCTTCTACGGCATCAACATCTGATGCATCCAGAATATCCAATCGCAGTTGCCTCACACGAGCAAACGTTAGAAATTTCGAATCTGCTTCAATATCCAATATTCGACTATCAATTGCGAAACCAACGGACAAACCAAGTTCGGAAGGAAGACGAGCGCCAGGAATAGTGACTACTGGAAGGTTATCGGTCATGGATCTGGTAGCTAAAGTCACATCCTGAGAGCAGCCCGCCACAATGATGAAGGTGAAGATGAGAAACAGTAATGTTGATATGGAACTTTTCTTTTTATACATAACATATTCGTCTTATTCTATTTGCACCTTTGCCATTCAGTGCGACATTGCTTATCGATAATAATTCCCACATTGGTTTCTTACGAATTTTTATGATTTGAAGGACGTGGAATTTAAATTTGAAATAAACCTTCAACACGTATCATCAAATAATCCGCTCACCGAATTAAATAATCACCTTGTATATAAGGTTTACGTCTTCCATAACGTGGTTTTTCATATCACCATTTTTTTTATTGATCATTCATATGATCAAATTTAAAAGCGTTTTTAAAACCCACCGACCAAACATTACAAATCTATTTTTGAAACTATCAACATCCCGCCTACTCACAGTTTCTATGCACGACATTACGATGAAGTTAATGCTATTTATAATATTTGTATTTCAAGCTTGAAAATATCAAAACTCTAATTAGCCATCTGGATGCCTTGCAAAAACAAACTGATGTATCAAAACACTCTTGGAGATCACAAATGAAATTCAACCACAAAGAACACAAATTCCCATTAGCCGCATGCAGCCTTACGGCTTTATTCGCGTTAGCTTCTTGTAGTGATGCAACCAACCTTGGGCAGGTTGAGGAGGATCTTGCCAACGGCGAGTCAGCCACTATTAGCATTTCAACTGACGAAAACGGCAACCTGGTAATTGGCTCAGGAGGAAATTCAGATAACGATGCCGCTGGCGGTGTTTTCGTCATGTCAAACATTTTGGATAACAATACGATTGTCTCCTACAGCCGTAATGACGACGGCACACTTAATCTTGTTGGCGAATTCCCAACTGGCGGACAAGGTGGTGACTTCGATGGTCCAGAAGGTCTTGACCCACTTATCTCGGCTTACTCTCTAATCAACACACCAGATAACGAATACCTGATGGCTGTTAACGCTGGTAGCAATACCATTTCAGTGATGCAAATCAACTCCGATATGTCACTTGAACTGGTCGATACCGAAGACAGCTTCGGTGTTGGTCCCAACAGCTTGGCGTATAACGACGGCATCGTGTACGTAACCAATATTGATGCTGATGGTGAATTTGCCGGTGAGCCTGATCAAGAAGGCTCTATATACGGATACACATTTGAAGGCGGAGATCTTACTCCTATAAGCGGTTCGGGCCGTGACCTGGACAATCGCCCTGCCGCGGTGCGGTTTTCACCAGATGGCGATCATCTTCTCATTACAAGCATCAACGCCGGATCAGCAGCACTTGCAAGCGGAAATGATGATGCACTTGTTGTATACGGCCTGGACGATGATGGCGTTCCAACCGCTGACGCCCTTAGTGGTGCAACTTCAACACCGCGCGGAAATAGCGAAGGGCGTAACCTTCCATCCGCAATTGGTTTTGAAGTTGTCGACAGATCAAACGGCACCTTTGCAATCGTTACCGAAGCACGCGAATTTCAATCAGAAGGTCAACCACCTGCGTTTCCAAACTTGCAAACTGGATCAGTGTCCGTGTTCCAACTCGGTGATGATGGTTCACTCTCAGCTTCACAGTTAGATCTCTTGGCAGGTCAGAGCCCAACAGTAGGGCAAAGAACAGCCTGTTGGATTGTATTGTCTCCAGATGGCGAGTATTTCTGGGTTAGCAACGCGCTCGACGCTTCAATATCCACTTATCGTTTCACTGATGCTTCAGGCAATATCGAACTGGTCCAGGAACTGGCAGCAATTGGCAATCAGCCAACAAGCCCCGACCCAGCTACCGCGTTTGCAACAACTGATGGCTGGATAGATTTAGACATTAGTGATGACGGTAACTATATCTATCAACTATTCGGACTATCAGGCGAAGTTGGCGTCTACAGCGTAGATGGTGGCGCTCTGACTTTAGTCGAAGTGGTCTCCGGAGACCTTCCTGTAGACAACACACAGGGCATCGTCTCTTTCTAAGCGTCATTTAACTCAACTCACTAAACCTGAACATTGCCGCTTAATTGCGGCGATGTTTCCCAACGCATAATCGGAGAATTCTCATGTTTAATCTCAATAAATATCAAGCACTTTTATCGGACAAGCAAAAACGCTCATTCGGCACGTACGCAAGCCTTGCCGTTTTACTTAGCGCTGCTGCATGCGGTGATCAGGGTGCAGTGACACTTGAAGGCCTTGAAGCAGATCTTGCAGCAGGCGAGCAAATCGATTTGGTAATTTCAACCAATGAAGACGGTTCGCTGGTTATCAATGTGCCAGGTGGCGTTTCCACAGTTCAAGATGATGCAGCTGCAGCTGGTGACGCGGCTGGTGCTATGTACGCTTTAACCAACCAGCACAACCCAGCAGACCAAATTTCAGCCTCAGACACGGCCGCAGATGAACCCGATCGTCAAAACCAAATTGTGGCCTACACACGTAGTGAAGATGGTGAGCTAGAACAAATCGGTGTTTATGACACCGGCGGCTTAGGCGAGAATATCCGCAACAGTGGCGCAAATCCGCTTGCATCACAAGACCCTCTGATCGTATCCAAAGATCGACGCTTTGTGTTTGCAGTTAACGCAGGCAGTGAATCGATTAGTTCTTTTCGAATCAATGATGATTACTCGCTCACTCCAGCGTCTTTAAACGTGCCAACAGGTGGTGCATCAAATGCCCAAAACCCGATATCACTGACCCAGTACGAGGACATTTTATATGTTGCCAATACCGGTAATTTCGTTAATGACAATGGGGAAGAACTTGACACATTGCCTTCTGACCGAAACCGTGTTAATTCGAGCATCATAGGTTTTCGTATCAATGCTGACGGCAGCCTGACTGAACTGGCAAATTCGGAGATACCGGGTATTGCCAACAATGCCGGTTCCATAGAATTCTCTTCCAATGGCAATTTTCTTTACATCACCGAGCGCCGAACAAACAATATAATATCGGTTGGACTTGACGACGATGCCTTGCCAATTGGTTACGAGAACGGCTCAATTCGCACGTCAGAAATCGCATCTATCACGGCTCAACCATTCGGTACCGATCTCTACCCAACAGAGAATGGCGATATCTTACTTGTATCTGAGGGTAATAACGGTGCACCAGGGCTCAGTGCACTATCAACCTATCGAATTGAAGAAAACGGCGCATTAACCGGAATCTCTCTTAGCTCTGGGGTTGATGGTGACCCATTAACTACCGGCTTTACGTTCGGTTGCTGGGTTGAGTTTGTTGAGACACCCACAGGCGACTATGCGTACGTGAGTAATACGCCAGATGGCACCATTACAAGCTTTGCAGTTGGCGATGAAGGTGGCTTAACTCGCCTGGAATCAATGGCTGGGTTCGCTGGAATAGACGGTGATGACACGCAAAACGGCGGCGGTGTTTTGGATGCAGAAATTGCCTACCCTTTTCTCTACCAGGTAGTGAATAACGATGGCCGTATCGCTCAGTTCCGCATCAACGCAGACGGTAGCCTGGAGCGACAACTTGAAATCGAAATCGTGGATAATGAATTGTTTCTTCCCAGAATGTTTGTGGGTATTGCAGGCTTTTAGCGATAGTCGAAAGTACCATTCGTGATAGCGAGTTGCAGCCCCAGCGACGGGGCTGCACTTGATCTAATGCTTGATAACGCATCACTTTCTGGACAAGCTATTTTCGTCTTTATTAGAGTGTCATTTTGATTCACCACGAATCGAAAAAAGACATAATGTCCCGAGTGCAACACCTCCTTTGTTCAAACTCCCATAGAATTTCTTGAAAAACCGCATTTTTCAGAGTAAAACTTTCGCATAGGCATCGTAGATGCCTTATTCGAAGCAAAAATAGATACGGAGGAGTACTGTGCTTAAAACAAAGTTGACAAAAATTGCTGCATGTGTTGCTGGTTTAACCATTTCTACCGTTGTGGGCGCTAATATTGGCGTTTTTGCCACATCAGGTAAGACGATGGGAGACCACACGTTTATCGAACAAGGTGGCGAGAAAGCAGAAAATATTAAAAAAGTGCTTGCAAATATCAAGATGCCTGCTGGCTTCAAGATAAGCCTTTATGCGATCGTTCCCGATGCCAGAGACATGGCAATGGCGCCACAGGGAACCGTATTGTTTGTCGGAACCCGAAAAGATAAAGTCTGGGTTGTATCCGATCGCGACAGAAACGGCGTTGCCGATGAAGTTAAAGACTTCGCACCATCCTTGACTTTTGATGTACCCAATGGCGTGCAATTCAGTAAAGATGGCTTCCTTTTTGTTGCAGAACGAAACCATGTAAGAATGTTCCCGGCAGCGGAATTCTTTTACGAAGGCCCGGATGTTGTTGCCGTGGATATCGTGCCTAAAGGTGAGCTCATTCCAGTTGAAGAAGAGAGCTATAACCATACTGCGCGAGTCGTGGATATTGGTCCGGATAATAAACTTTACATTTCACTTGGTCAGCCGTTCAACGTAGCGCCACCGGAAAAAGCGGAACTGTATAAAGAAACCGGCATCGGTGGAATTATCCGGATGAACCGTGATGGTTCAAAACGTGAAGTTTATACTTACGGTGTTCGTAATTCTGTAGGGCAGGATTTTCACCCTGAAACTGGCGAATTATGGTGGACTGATAACCAAGTTGACGGCATGGGCGATGACATACCGCCTGGCGAATTAAATCGACAGACAGAAGCGGGCCAGCATTTCGGTCATCCCTGGTTTGGTGGTGGCACCGTCAGAGTCAGTGATTTTGGCTACGACAAAGCAGAAGTACCAGAAGGTATTGTGCACCCCGTGGTAGAAACTACCGCACATTGTGCTGACCTGGGAATGGCGTTCTACACCGGTAAACAATTCCCGGCAAAGTATAAAAACGGCATATTCGTAGCACAGCACGGTTCATGGAATCGAACTGAGCCCTGTGGTGCCCGTGTTATGTTCGCATCTATTGATGATGAAGGAAACGCAACGATGGAGCCATTTGCAGAAGGTTGGTTGAATGAGAACGGCGAATATGATGGCCGCCCCATGTCAGTCACGCAAATGAAGGACGGCTCTATTCTTATTTCCGATGATTATGCGGGTGCGATATACCGTATTTCATACGAAGGTTAATAGTAGCTAGCATGAGAAAAGGTCCCGGCTTTCCAGCTGGGATTTTTTAAAAGGAATAGTGGTGTGAAGAAGATTATAATTGGTATTAGCCTTATCCTTTTCAGTTTGTCAGCTTTTGGTGGAGACCTATCCAAAGGTAAAGCCTTATCATCTCAATGTTCTGTTTGCCATGGCAAAAATGGCCTGGCAAAAGACCCCGAATCACCGAACCTTGCAGGCTTAAGTGCCTTGTACATCGAAAAAACACTCATCGATTACCAAAAAGGGATACGTGAAGATCGGCGTATGAGCATCATCGCAAAAGCACTGTCAATTGACGATATTAAAAACCTGGCAGCCTGGTATTCAGCTTTTGAAATCACTGTCAAAGAGCCGAGCATGTGAGCCTGCTTGCATTTGCCGTACGTGATCGAATAGTGATTTCCCTGTACCAGCTTTTTTTTGGCCTGTTTGTTTTCACCACTTTAACCGTTCCTGTTTTTTCGGCCACCGCTGTTATAAGCAATGAGCGCTCCGGCGATCTTGTGTTCATGAATGAATCCGGCGAGACTGCAGATGTTGTGCAACTCTGTGCACGGCCACGAGGAATGGTACAGCGACAATCTAATCAAACACTGTATATAGCATGTTCTGATGACGGTGTTGTTATCGAGTTCGATGTAGAGGCTAAGACCACTAAGCGAATTTTCTCAAATCTTCCTGGCGCAATGTCGCTGGCCCTTCATGCTCAAAGCAGTCGACTCATCGTAACGAATGAAGGTTCAGCCTACGCCACCGTGCTCAATACAGAATCAGGAGAGGTTTTGGCCAAGCTGGCAACAGGACACGAACCAGACGGCGTTTCGCTTACAGAGGATGGTAGCCTGATTTTTATCGCATCAGAAAATGCGGGACTTGTTCATGTATTTGATGGGCTCACATACAAGCCAATTAAAAATTTAATCACCAGCCTGCGTCCCAGGCGACTGGCTCTTCGAGATAATGAGCTGTGGGTTTCCACAGAAATGGGTAGCCGCGTAGAAATTTTTGACATTGCCAATCTGGAAAAAATAGACGAAGTCGTTTTTGAGGCGCGGGGATTTCGTAGTGAACAGTTAACGCCAGTGGATATCCTGTTTGATGAAAACAAAACCACAGCATTTGTCGCACTAGGCTCAGCCAATCATGTGGTTTTTATTGATGCGGTGTCACGCAAAATAGAAAAGTATATTCTTGTGGGTCGTCGCCCTTGGGGTCTTGCGATAACACCAGGTGGAGATCGACTGTTTGTGCTAAATGGTTTATCAGATGATGTCACTATTATCGATATCGCAGCCAAACGTCCCGTACGGACAAGCCGAACCGGGCTCGTACCTCACGCAGTGGAAATTCTGAATTGATGCTCCGCCTTATTGGATTTCTCATTACATTACTGGTCTCGACGTCTGTATTATCTGCCTCGCTGGATATTATCATCGTCACTTCCGAGTCTGAAGACAGAGCAAGCTTACAAGAGAGTTTTGCAGGCATCACAGTAAAACCGAACAGGCCTGTGTTGCGGGCAGTAGAACTTGCTCTATTTGAATCATCAACACTGTTTGAAACACTCGGCGTTGAAGCCAACATCCAACAACTCGAGCTGTTAGCCGACACAGACATTCAAGAGCAACTCCAAAACATCCCTCAATCTGGCCTTGTGATACTGGATTTACCACTTGACACTATGGAGCAGGTTGCCAGGCTAGCCAGTAAAATGAAGCTGGTGTCGTTTAATGTGCGCCACAGTGATGTTTATCTGAGAGAATCTCTGTGTCTGGAATATGTTTTCCACACAATTCCATCAGAACGAATGTACTTTGATGCGCTAAGTCAGTTTCTAATTTTCAGAGGTTGGCGAAAAGTGTTGGTCGTAAAAGGAGGTTCACAGAGAGATACCGATCGTGCAAGCGCGCTCCTTGCAAGTCTTAAAAAATTCGGCGCAAACGTCGTTGATCAAAGAACATTCACGCTATCACATAATCCAGACGACCGCGACGAGAACAAGCCAGAGTTTCTTACCGGCGGTGTCTCCTACGACGTGGTCGCTGTTATCGATTCAAATAAAGACTACGGGCGATACCTGCAGTACAGCACCCGACAGGCCAGGCCCGTGGTTGGGGATGTTGGCCTGACACCGGTAAGCTGGCATTTCGCTCTTGAGCGATATGGCGCACCGCAACTCAATGAACGCTACCGACAATTCAATTCACAGGAGCCATTGCATTCTTCACTTGCGATGACAGATGCTGAATTTGCAGCCTGGAGCGCCGTTAAACTTTTCAGCAATAGCCTTAATACGCAGCGTGATAAAAACGAGTTGTTTTCACTACTTCGCAACCCTGAAACTCAAGTTGACCTATATAAAGGAACAAGAGGGTCGATTCGATCCTGGAACAATCAGCTCAGGCAGCCGATATTATTAGCAACGAGTGACGCCGTAATCGACATTGCGCCCATGCCAAAGTTTCTACACCCTACGCACTATGTTGATACTCTGGGGCTTGATGTGCAAGAATCAAAATGCCAGCTGCGTTAAAAAAGAAATGTCACTCAACAATCTGAGCTTAAGAACATCTAAAGCTATAAGAAGAGTATTATGCCGCTTTTCTAGATTCCACTGACAGCTTTTCAGCCGAGCGCTCACCAGCAGATTCAATCTGTTTCTCATCCACACTCAGTTGCTCTAAGAATTTGTATCGACACTCCTCAAGTAATGCATGCTTGGCTTTTTTATGAAACTTAGCAAGCTTTTCGTGCGCTATTGTATTTGTCGGTATCAGCGATACAATTTTCTGCAGCGCATAAATTTGCATTGGCACCAGGCCATGAGCATTGGCAGCTCCATTTAATCTCCACCAATGAGCCACTTGCATTGGTGCAAGCAAACACGCTTCCTCCGCAAGCTTTAGAACAGCATCCATATCATTGTTAGCTTTATGTATATCGCTCATCGCATTCACTGCTACTGCATTGTCGGGCGCAATTTCGAACGCAGTCTGTAGATGTCGATAAGCTAGCTTAGAACCCTTTTCTGAGCTTTGCTGCAGTATTAGCTGGGCCAGTTGAATGTGGTTGTTACCATTTTGAGGCCACAGGTGTATTGCTTGTTCCAAATATTCGCATGCTTCATCAAATTCTGCCGTTTTCGCTTTTTGCACAAGTTCAGCAGCCGTGTTGACAGTTTTCCAACCCTGATGCACGCCCTCCACATCAGCAAGTGATGCGTCGATAATTAGTTTTCTTGCTTCCTCTTCTTGCTTAGAGTCAAGATTTTCCGAACCCATCAAAGATTCAGTAGCCGTTTTAATGTTTTCCTTTGACCATTGATCAGTGAAGCCCTTAAGATCTTCGTCATTTTTAAAGTTAGCAAAAGGGGCATACTGAGCACGCCTTTGACCCCGTATTTTCATATCACTTATCAGTTCGTTAGAGCTTGTTGGATATCGATGCGTGGTGACAACTTCTGGAGCCCAGCCAATACCAACAGTTTTGCGCAGAATATCGTTAAACCAGGAATCCTCACTCAGCCTCAAACCGGTTGGGAAATAACCACAAGATTCAAATACTTCACGAGTACAGGAGACACCGTACCGCGTTTGTAACTCAGACTCTGGATTTGGCCGCCTGCGCCAGTGCATTAAGTGATGTGCCGCAATACTGGGTATGTTTTCTGGCTCCTCCGGTATAACAGCTGACGCAACAGCGCTAGCGCCTAAGCGATGCCGGTTTATTCGGTGCCTAACCCATCCTGGCTCTGCTGCACAATCGGACGCAAGAAATGCAATATAAGGAGCACTACTCGCATCGACTCCAATATTTCTGGCAGCCCCTGCAAATAGTCGTTCTTCAACCATGATCAAATGCACTTGTTCGATATAGTCCGACAACAGCGCCTCAATCTCCCCTCCACCAGAATTAACAACAACAATTTCAGGAATAACATCTTGAGAAACGAGTGAAGCTACGGCGTTAACTATTTCAGGGGGTGAGCGATATCCCAGCACTACGACGCAAAGATCTGAGCGGGCAACATTGGAACCTATACGATAGTTCGCCTGTTGAACCCATTGTCGCCAACTCGCTTTTTCATGTGAAATTCTCTCTGGGAAAGGCAGGGTTTGCGATACTTGATGTTGGACAGTCTTACTCTGTGGCAAACGTTCTGCAATGGCTTGTGCCACTAAGTGAGCATCCGGTTTATTTCCGGTATGCCACAGTGATCTGCTTAACATCAAATCAGTTAATACTAGATCCGCATGCTGTTCATTTATCTTTTCACATAGGCTTTTGGATTCGGCACTATTTCCGGCACGCAAATGCATCTCGGTTGCGAGTAAACCCAAGTCCGCATCTTGCTCGTATTGTCTGAATATATCTTCTGCCAAATACGCCGCATTTCCAGCACCACCAACGCGAAGTGTGGCTTCCATTCGATGCAACTGAACACGTAAAGAATCATTTTTTGGCTGCCCCACGTCTTCAATTTCTGGCGCCCAAAGTCCATTATCCTCACTATGTATAGGAAAATATTCACGTCCAGCCGGAATGGATTCCAATTCCATACCTCGATCGTCGTCTATATAGTCGTATCCTATTTTCTGGTACTGACGATCTGGGTCAACGGCGGCGTACAGGCTTCGTCGATGCTTGCGTCGTCGAGGCGTTATCATTCTCAGATGATAAAAATTTAACTGTGATGATCTGGTTGGTATCTTTGCTGTATTTTTTGTCCACGAACTGTGTAAATCCTGTGCGTCCGGCCCCATGCCTGCAACACAGGGAAATAAACGGACACGTGGCCGGGTGTGCCACAGACCATCAATTCGATACTGATCCACTCCAAACATTTCACGACAATTAAACGTCCAACATATGGGCCCATGCTCATTCGTGAGTTCGTCAATTTTGGAGGCTAGATCTTTTTCATACCGCTCATCCGGATCCGCCGCCAGTATCCAATCTGCACCCAAGGCCCGGGCCGCTTCGTACAAGGCACTTCTGCGTTCAGCATCACCAGTGAATTTTTCGCATGTTTTGCGATCATCCCATGCAACCCAGGCATGAACGGCAGGTGAGATGTTCTCTAACAGGGCTGGAACCAGGTGAGCGTCATAACGATAAGCAAAAACCGCCACCACCATTGCCTTTCCTGCTGCTGGAGTGCTGATCTTCTTGACTTCAATATTGGATGGAAACTTGAATTCCATTATGTTGACGACGTTAGACTTTGCTGACTGTTGTACGCGCCGTTTAGCTATGTATTCACGATCAACCAACTTGTACAGCTCACTCTCTAGAAGCAGATTGGGCTTCAATAACTTATTTTTATTGGATGGCTGAGATTTTCTTCGATTAGTGCGAATCGTTTTTACACGATCCAACAACTCTGCAACCTGCCCCTCCAATTGATAAGGCTTAAGCTGATCTTGCGACATCGCCAGCGCATAGTCATGCGCAGCCCTATAGCCAAGGGAAATATCTTTAGCGATGTTCGCAGGTGAGCGCTTCTGCTGAGAACAGCGCCCAGAGAAATTTACAGCTGCTGCAGCATCAAAATTATCTTCAGACAACCAGCCAGGCCCTTGAAACCAGTCATAACAAAAAACGGGTATACGCGACCTGAGTGCATACGGAACGGTTTTCCCAATGGTGACTACTGCATCATGATTGAGCAGCTGCTCAGGCGTTAATCTCTGATTATTCTCTGGATGCCCCACTCGCGTTATTTCTATTCCCTGTGATCCCAGTTGAACTAAGGCCTTATCCAATTCGCCTGGAATATGGTTAGAGACTGCCAATAATCGAGTCAGGTTTTCCTTTTTTTTCGGTCTTGTTAAAGACGCAAATATTTTTGGAGCAGGATTAGGAAATATCTCAGCGTTTGCGTAATCGGGCCCAAATTCAAGAAGCTTAGAGCGTGTTTCATGGCTATTACACAATAAAACGTCGGCAAACTCTAATTCGCAGAATGGCCCAGGAAATTCGAATGGCTCAAAGGATGATAAATGGTTGTAGATAAAAACAGGACGGTTTTCTTCCAGCAAGTCGTCAGAGGGTTGAAACTGTAAGAAACGGGACGGCATTTGATGATGCGAATACACAAAATCAAATTGATGTAATTCAATTTCGTTTGCATTTTGTACAAGCGCAACTTCAGAACTGAGTGAAGATCGTATAAAATGGGAATCGGAATAGGGACAAAAAAGAGTAATCCTATTACCCTGCAATAGAAACTCGTCAATTAATTCTAAAGTGACGCATTCTGATCCTCCCCACCCATATAAATGATGTGTACAAACTAGACCATGCAAAGCGGGAACTCCAATTCAATTATGTGTTTCTACTGATCGGTTTAAGCGTCAGATTCACGTATTAAACGGTTGAACGAGATAGTGCAAAGGGTATGCCATGACGCAAATTGAATTCTTCGCAATAGGAATTTCGCTTAGACCAATTGGCTTATTGTCAATCCCAAGCAAATGGTTTTAAATGCAACTGTGAGAACCATGACTCCAAAGAGCCTGTACGCCGCTTTTGACACTTTTCCGGCCCCCAAAGGTGCGGCCATACATATTCAGCACATGGCGAAGGTACTATTTGAGTTTAAGCCTCCTGGAGCGCTATATGTATTGGGAGGAGATGAGCTTCCTGCGTACCAACGTGAGGGCCATGTTGAGATTTTTCGTTACTCTGCCAAAATTGCAAATTTACTGGAACGCACGCTGGATTACGGCGGTGAATTAAGTCATTGGCTGAACAGCCATGGCAATCATCTGGAATTATGTCACTTTCGGGACCCTTGGTCGGCCTTTCCAATAATCGAACACAAACATCGCAACTCACATAGCTATAAAACACTTTATGAAGTCAACGGATTACCGTCAATTGAATTGCCTTATGCCTATCCTCATGTCGCAGAATCCACACTCGCAAAGGTTGAAGAACAAGAGAATTTTTGCCTTAAGCATTCAAATCATCTAATAACACCGTCCGAGACAACAAAAGAATATTTGATTGAAAAAGGCATTGCGGAATCCAAGATTACGCTAATTCGAAACGGAGCTGAGCTCGTTGGAACAACAGATCGCCCTGCTATGGCTCCAAGCCGTTACTTGTTGTATTTTGGCGCGCTGCAACAGTGGCAGGGAATTGATGACCTTCTTCGAGCCTTCTCCCAGCTCACGGATATAACAGATCTTGAACTGGTGATATGCGCATCAAAGCACAATCGCGTTGCCAAACAGTATCGAAAAATGGCAGACAAGCTCGACATACAAAACCGAATTCATTGGTTCTACGGCTTGCAAAGTGCAGAGCTCCTGCCATGGATTTCTCATGCCTATTTGTCTGTTGCACCACTGCTCGACTGTAGCCGCAACACAGTGCAAGGTTGCTGTCCGTTAAAGATCATTGAATCCATGGCGGCTGGTACACCCGTTATAGCCAGCAATTTACCAGTCACCAAAGAATTGATAACGGATAATGTCAATGGACGCTTACACCGGCCAGGGCGACCAGCTGATTTGGCTAGAATAATCAGAGCGCTTATTGAAAACCCCAGAGAAACCAAACGACTGGGAGAAAATGCCAAACAACAGGCTGAAGATAACTGGAGCTGGAAAACAGCTGAAAGGCGTCTTGAAAATGTTTATGATCAGTTAACGAGCCTTGATTCAGACACAAGTTATCAACACAGCAATTTGATTCCCATATGACAATATAACGCCATGACATTATGGCCGCATTACCACCTATGGAATTATGCGGAGAATACATTGAAACGGAACGCGAATAATTAATGATCAATCTAACAAATAGACATTTCGCTAAGCTAAGCGCAGACCAGAAACAATTTCTGGAAGAAGGCACTATCAGCGCCTCAATGTCAGCGCGTAAATGGATTCGGTTTCTGGAACCCATATGCCAGCATGATGAGCGGCGCGATTCTGCGCGCACACCACTAATTTTGTTACTCGTAGCTCTTGGAATTGGCCTTATATTCCTGGGTTATTCAATCTTGTCAGATATCGAGAGTTCATTTAACGATTTGTTTCTATCGCCACTATTTTTACTTGGTATTGCCGCCTTTATTGGCACGTCTATTCTTTTATATAAGTCATATGAGGGGGATATAAATAATAATATCCGCGAATTCATTTATCCATTAATGTCTCTTATGTCACTTGAAATTGGTAATCGAAAAAAAATCAAGATGGACATTAATTTTAACAAACCATTGCTGGCAAAAGAAATTACCAAAAATATTGACCACGACAGCGGAGGTTTTTTCTCATCAGGACGACGCCACCTTAATTCGAAATTCTACGAATACCCCGTTCTCAAGCTATCGTGTAATTTGATCGATGGCACTAGAGTGCAATGGAATGTTCTGGATTCGATTCGGGAGCGAGCACAAAGGTCCTCAAGAGGAAGAAGAAAAATTAAACACAAATTAAAACGCAAAATGCTCTTGTCCATGTCGTTCCCAAAATCAGTGTACTCGATAGACTCATCAACTTTAGCAGAGAACAAACGGTTCCGGGAATCGGACGAAAAAATCACATACCGACGCATTTTAAAGGAAAAGCACACAGGTAAATTCGCCATTTTGGATCTTGAGAAAATAGTGAAAGAAATGGGCAAGCCTTATCAGCAATTCTCAGTAAGGAATAGCAATGAAAACGTGTGAATCTAAGCGTGGTTTTTTTATCCTATACGATTGCAAAAAGGAATCAACGGATATTTGCCCGGAATGCAAACGACATTTATGCCCAGAGCATTTTCAGATTTCTGAAAAAATTTGCTATGAGTGTCAAGCCAAGTCAGTGTCAAATGAAAAGGATACGTATTCGCAATTGGAAAGCTACAGAATTAGACAAAAAAGACTTTCAGACGATGAACGCACTGTATTCTACTTCGGCACCGATCTTGGCAGCTACTATGACTCATACGATATAAGATCGTTTGATATGGAACTGGCAAATATCGCCGATATGGATGATTCACCAGATGAAATTTTCTTCGATTCATAATCATTTTGATTATTGGTGATTAGTTAGTAAATTAATTCACTTTTAAAGATTAATAATGGTTAAGACTGATAATGGTTAAGACTAACAATGAACAGCATGACATATAGAATTCTGTTGTGCATTGGATTGTTGGTTTAAAGAAGCATGCACATTCTTTGGATCACAGAGCACTATTATCCAAATAGCGGAGGTATGGCGCATTCATGTGACCGCATTGTCAGGAATCTGAGAGATCAAGGAATTAAGATTGATTTGGTGCATCTTGCGAGAAAGTGCCGCCGACGCCCAATTCAAAAAACACAAAAAGGCTTCGATATTTGCTGGCCTCTCGAATCAGAGCCCGCCCACGGGCTGAACCTACTTTGGAATTGGTTGGAAGCCAGGCACGCATCATCAGACAAAAGCAGCGACACCCCCAAAGCAATGTATTCAGCCGTGGTGTGTTTCGGAGCGCACTATGCACTAATTGCCGCGCGTAATTTCGCGGCCTGGCTTGACCGCCCGCTCTACACAATGATTCGGGGTAACGACTTTGACATTGCTGTATTCGATCCAAGAAAAACAGCATTTATCGAATCAGTCTATAGATCTTCTCACGCTATTATTTGCGTTTCAAAAGACAAACAACGTAAGTTAAAAGCGCTTCACCCCTCATTAACAGTTGAATACGTTGCGAGCGGAATCGACCCTCAGGAATGGACAGTTAGCGATAGCCATTTAAAAAAGGCAAAAACGCTAATTGAGCCAATATCCGGAGATAAGACAATAATCGGTGTTTTCGGCCACCTGAAGAAAAAAAAGGGATTGGAGTTTTTCTTAAGAACATTGACACTTTCGGCACAACAAGACTTTTTTCATTTGCTTATTGTGGGTGAGCTTGACGTGGAAACCCAAGCCCTGATATCCGAGTATGAGAATACATCAAACAAACCAATCAGTTTTACGCATGTTCCTTTAGTACAGCGACACGAACTAATTTCCTACTACCTAGCGTGCGATTGTATCGCGATACCGTCTTTTTACGATGGCACACCTAATGTAATGCTTGAAGCTTCTGTATTGGGCATACCCATCGTGGCTGCTAATGTCGGCGGGATGAACGACATATTAATTGACAAGAAGACCGCCTTGCTATTTTCACCTGGCAATGAATCTGAACTTCGAAAATTATTCCACACAATCCCAGCTTTGGAAAAGAGTTATTTGCAGGGTATTGGAGAGGCTGCACGCAAGCACATTCTGAAACACCATACAGCCGGAATCGAGGGGTCACAATATATGAAGATCTTCAACGACGGCCCTGCATAATGATTTTCTATTATGCTTTGGGAGCAGGGCTAGGGCACATTACTCGCAGCCTCAAGGTATTAGATAAAATAAAGATCGATAGTGATGTCACCATCCTGACCAACAGCCGATTAAATACACTGCCCAAAGCAATACATTGGTTCGAAAAGCATCAAGCCTGTTTTGAAAAACAACACCTACCTCATCGCCTGCGTATTATTTATATGTACGACGAAAGTGGAAAAGACGTAGAGAGTAATTTTCGAGAAGATTCCAATAGGCAATCGACACAAGTTTGGTTAACGAATCAGCTACACAACAATAACCCAGGCGTGTTGTATATCGATACGTTTCCCAATGGAATATCAGGTGAGTTGACTGTGCTACCTAAACAATTTCCACATCTTAAATTGATTTATGTAGCACGCCACCTTAAGTGGGACGTATATCAACCGTTGCTCAATTGGAGTATCCAATTCGATCATACATACATAGTTGAAACTTTGACACCACATCATCAGGCTTTTGTTGAGTCCCACTCCACGACGTTCGAGAAACTCGATTTAACTAACGTGAAGGGTGTACAACACATTCCGAAAATTAATGCGACGCAGACACAAGAACATGTAACACCAGCGAATCCATCACGCCCCTATTGTGCTGTGATTCATTTTGGATCAACTGAAGAAATACAAATTTTACTCGAGTATGCCTTTGATCGAATACACATTGAAAAAAGAAACTTGAAGCTTGTGCTGGTATCACCCGATGTTATCAACAGTCAACGCTACCCTGAAATAGAACAAATATCAGCCTTCCCTGCTGACGAAGTTCTAAAACAAGCTGAATGTATTGTGTCTGCTGCTGGATTTAACATTATCCAGGAACAGTGGCATAGCGATAGAGAACATTGGGTTGTGCCATTCCAACGAAAATACGACGATCAGTTTGATCGCGCCGCTCGCTACCGAATACACAAAACCAGTCAAAAGCCCTTTTAAGCCACGGCTCTCTGGCACGCCAGACTATGATTCACGCAATTTCCCGGTGGCCGACAAAATGGAAGCAAGCATTTCATCGCGTTTTGCCGACAGGTCTGCAGCCGGCATACCACGCGCTTCTTCCAATACACCCTCGACCAGTTTTTCGGCCATTGCAGGGTTTAACTGCAGCTCCCCCAAATCATCCCACCAACGGTTAAAACTATCGGTATAGCGATCGCAAAATTCCGCCAGACCGCCTTCGCCAGCACCCAAGTGGAACAACATGTTGGGACCCATGACAGCCCAGCGTAGTCCGGGGCCAGCCCACATGGCCGTGTCGACATCTTCCACTGATGCCACGCCGGTATTAACCATATGTATAGCCTCACGCCAGACTGCTGCCTGCAATCGATTTGCAACGTGTCCAGGTACTTCACGATTTACCCGAATAGTGACCTTACCCACGGCCTTATAAAACGCCTCTGCCAATTCAACAGCGCGAGAGTCAGTCTTATCGTTGCCCATTACTTCAACCAGAGGAATCAGATGCGGAGGATTGAAAGGGTGACCTAAAATGAATGGTGCAGGATTGTTCCAGCCTTTTTGCATCTCAGAAAGTGTAAGGCCAGATGCAGATGACGCAACAACCACATTAGCTGCTAGCGAAGATTCTATTTCCTTATACAGCGCATGTTTAATCTCGATTCGTTCCGGTACATTCTCCTGAACAAACTTAGCACCTTCAACGGCTGCCGCCGGGCTGCTATGGAAGGTAATGTTCTCCGGATCACCGTGCTCGGTAAGATCCAATTTTTCCAGCACTGGCCAGGCACTTTCGATAGCACGTTTAACAGTCGACTCGGTTTTCGGAGCCGGGTCGTATACGGCAACGCTTCGACCAGATGCCAAAAACAATGACGCCCAACTAGCACCAATAACGCCCGCGCCTAATACCGCCGTTGTTGCAAATTCTGTCATCAAAATAACCCTGGGTTTAGCGGTGAGGAGGCCGTCATTCCACCGTCAATAGTAAACAATTGGCCAGACGCAAATGCAGCGTCATTCGAGGCCAGCCAAACAGCACAAGCAGCGATATCAGCCGGTTTTCCAAAACGTCCAACCGGATGTCGGGCAATGGCATCGCGCTTTGCTAAGGGCGGATTGTTTGCTGCGGCAAAGCCAGCTTCAAGCATGCCAGTCTCAATCCAACCAGGGCAAATCGCATTGCACCTGATGGCAGGCCCATGATCAACGGCAATCGACCGGGTTAGTCCATGTACAAAGGCTTTTGAGGCGTTATACAAAGCCATTGACGGATCGGCAACGTTGCCGGAGATCGAACCAATGTTTATGATTGATCCTCCGCTGTTCATCAATGGGATAAAGGCACGGCATACATTAAAGACACCACGAGCATTTATACCCATCACCAAGTCCCAGTCTTGATCACTACTTTCTGTAACCGTTTTTTCTACCTGAACACCCGCGTTGTTAACCACGATGTCAACGTCTTTAAAGTTTGCAGCAAAATTATTCACTGAAGTCGCATCGGCCACATCTAACGAAAGATAAGTACAAGGCAACTCACTGGCCTCAGCAAGGGGTGTGCGACCGCAGACTGTGACCCGAGCACCTTCAGCAATAAAGGCATCGACAATACCCCGCCCGATACCGGTACGACCACCGGTCACGATTGCGGTTTTTCCTGCCAATCTCATTTAATGCACCATTCGCTAGAAACCTACCCGGTCACGACCTTTCAATGAAAGTCTTTCTCGCGCCTCATCCGGTGTAGCAACGCTTAGCCCCAAATTCTCGATAATCGTTTTTATACGAGTAACTTGCTCGGCATTCGATGTGGCAAGCTTACCCTTCTCTATATAAAGGCTGTCTTCCAGACCCACTCGCAGGTTACCGCCGAGCAGAGCACTTTGCGTTGCGAATGGCATTTGATGACGGCCAGCAGCTAACACTGACCACTCATAGTTTTCAGCACCAAACAAACGATCCGCCACCTTATGCATGTGCATCAAATTGTCTAGCTCTGCACCAACGCCGCCGAGAATACCGAAAACCATCTGAATAAAAAACGGTGGCTTGATGAGCCCCTGGTCGACGAACCATTTCACGTTATACAGATGCCCAAGGTCGTAACATTCGAATTCGAATTTGGTTCCATGTTTTTCACCAAGGTTCTTTAAGGCATATTCGATCGTTGCAAACGTATTAGAAAAAATAAAGTCTTTCGTCATTTCAAGAAACGGCTTTTCCCAATCATGTTGAAACTCGGTGTACTTTTGAAGCATTGGAAAAATGCCAAAATTCATCGAACCCATATTTAGGGACGCCATTTCCGGGCTTGCAGTTGTTGCAGCCAAAAGACGTTCATCGATGCTCATACCCAGCCCACCACCTGTGGATATGTTCACAACCGCATCTGATGATTGCTTGATGATTTGCAAAAACTGGCTAAAAATTTCCGGGTTCGGATCGGGCTTACCTGTTTCAGGGTCTCTGGCATGCAGATGAATAATAGACGCACCCGCCTCGGCTGCTTCAATACTTGCAGTGGCAATTTCCGAAGGCGTAATGGGCAAATGGGGCGACATCGACGGAGTGTGTATGCCGCCGGTAGGTGCGCAGGTAATGATTACAGGTTTTGCCATTAGAGCCTCATTTGTTGTACTTGTGCCGACAGTCCACCATCGAGCACCCATAATTGACCACTCGCATAGCGTGCTTCATCAGATGCCAGCCAGTTAACCAGGTTGGCAATGTCTTCAGGCGTGCCGTAGGTGCGCATCGGGTGCACATCACGTACGGCCTGTTGCAGCGATTCGATTGTGCCACCATCGCCTCCCGAGCCTTCACCTTCAAAAAAACTCTGAAGCATGGGCGTATCAATATAACCGGGGCATATTGCATTAACTCGAATACCTTGGGGGCCGTGATCACAAGCCATCGCCCGCGTTAACGCGTGCACAGCACCTTTTGTCGCACAATACGCAGCCAAACCAGGGTCAGCAATAAAACCATCGTATGAGCCGAAATTAATAATGCTTGCGCTTGTTCCATCGCTGGCAGCATTACGCATTAACGGCAATGCATATTTGGAGGTGAGAAACGTACCAGTCGCATTTACGGCAAAACTCTGGTTCCATTCTTCCAATGTGGTTTCTTCGATGGTTTTTTCTATTTCAATGCCTGCCGTATTAACCAGGATATCCAGCTTTCCGTGTTGCTCTTTAATCAATTTGAATGCATCTATTGAGTCCTGCTCAGCAGTCACATCAAGCTTTATAAACTGACTGCCATCCTCGTCATGAGTCGGGAGTGAACCGCTCTGGGTAAGGTCAGCTGCAAACACTGATGCGCCTTCTTTCATCAGCCTGGCAACTACGGCTCGACCAATACCACCGCGACCACCTGTCACCAGCGCCACTTTTCCTTGTAAATTCATTATTTATCCAGTGGAGGAAAACGGTAACGTTGCGCAACCACAGTCCAGTCCATATGGTTGCGTACATATTGTTGACTGGCAACAGAAGGCGGGTTGTAATCCCAATGATCGGCATTGCCGTGCTCCATTGCAGCATACAATGCACGGCGCGACTTCTGCGTGGCGATGACATCGGCTCGCAATTGTTCACCGTTCCAGCGTGCATTCACTTCTTCAGCGAACGCGTCAGACTTTGCACGGTAGTCTGGATGTTCAGCTAAATTGATTTTCTCCAACGGATCTTGCACAACATCGTACAACTGCGGAGGGTCGTAGTCGCAGTGGATATATTTCAGCGCTCCACGGCGAATCATCATCACCGGATACGGTGTCATTTCAGCGCAGTATTCGCCAATCGCTTCATCAACGTCATCATGCTGGCCTTGCGCTAAAGGCATCAAGCTACGACCATCCACTGGTTCACCGTATAGCTCAGCACTACCACCCGCTAACTCTACAAACGTCGGCAATAGATCAACCAGTGAACAGGCATTTTTTGCAGAGCCTTGCACAACACCAGGACCACTGATGATCAGCGGCACCCGCGCAGAGTGCTCGAAAAAATTCATTTTGTACCATAACCCACGCTCGCCCAGCATGTCACCATGATCTGCAGTAACCACAAAAATGGTATTGTCCAGCTCACCGATCTCCTCGATCGTTTTCACCATTTGCCCAACCTTACTATCGAAATAACTGACGTTAGCCAGGTAAGCTCGTCTGGCACGTATTACTTCTTCTTCGCTTAAGGGTACATAGGATGCCTCTATCCCATCCATTACGCGACGTGAAAACGGATCAAGCTCTTCAAGCGCTGGAACATGATCGGGCAATTCGATTTCATCATCACTGTACAAATCCCACCATTCGGGCCGTGCGACGTACGGATCATGCGGATGGATAAAACTGGCTACCATAGCAAAAGGTGCCTTATCGCCTTGACTCTTGTTTCTGGCCACATCAAATAACCAGCGTCGCGCTGCAAAACCGACCTCATCGTCATAATCAATCTGGAACGTTGCCTGCGCCATGCCAGATTCTTTTACGGTTTGCATATTGTGATACCACTTGTCTATGCGCTCATCATGCGCTTCCCAGTCGGGTGTCCAGGCAAAATCGGAAGGGTATATATCTGTGGTAACACGATCTTCAAACCCGTGCTTTTGGTCTGGCCCGACAAAATGCATCTTGCCTGACAAACAGGTTCGATAACCCAACATGCGTAAGTAATGCGCAAACGTGGGTGTGGTTGCTTTAAATTCAGTTGCGTTGTCGTAGGCAGCAATGCGGCTGATCAGCTGCCCTGACATAAACGAAAAACGCGAGGGCGCGCAAAGCGGTGAGTTACAGTAAGCCGAATCGAAGCGCATACCCTTCTCAGCTAGCGAATCTATGTGCGGGGTTTTAACAACGGGGTGCCCGTAGGCACCCACAAAT
>CAYSZH010000034.1:8736-32359 GCA_964435305.1 uncultured Granulosicoccaceae bacterium | reverse complement strand
TCTCCGCAAACACTGCAAAGGCGAGGGGCAAATGGGTGGATAGAAAAGTAACTAACATGATGTCCAACCCCACTCAACTGGAGCAGTTTTGAAAAAATAAAAACGAAAATAAAGACTTAATTCAGAGACCTTAAGTTCCACAAAAAGTCGCAAGTACGGCTTCGTTATCTGTTGGGGGCATTGAATAACGCACATGCTCAGATTGTTCGACAAACGGATTAGTAATGACAAGTAGCATTTCATCAAATGGTGCATCATCCCCAGTTATGGCGTGATCAATAACATTCTGTATTAAATGATTACGCGGAATATAGGCGGGGTTGACTGACTTCATGAGCGTCTGTTGCTCAGCCTTGGATGTGCCTTCCTGCACTAAACGTATCTGCCATTTTTTCTGCCAGTCTTCAAAGGCTGATGAGTCACCTAACATGGATGCTACGCTGTGCTTATTGCCGTTAGCCAGGGCTCGGAACAGTACGGTAAAATCAGCTTTTTCGTCAGTCATTAGCGTGAGCAGAGAGCCAATCAAGTCCTCGTCATTTTCGCGTACCTGCTGTAGGCCGATCTTATGGCAAAACCGGTTCAAGTACGCATTGGTATAATGCTCTGGAAACTGATCAATAACCTGTTGAGCCATGGCAATGGCTTTTTCGTTGTCGCTGTCGATCCATGGCAGTAAACATTGCGCAAAGTTGGCGCAATTCCACTGTGCTATTCCCGGTTGGTTCTTAAATGCATATCGGCCTGCATAATCTATCGAGCTATAGACTTTTTCAGGGTCGTATTCATCCAGAAAAGCGCAGGGGCCGTAGTCGATGGTGATGCCAGCAATGGATGCATTATCGGTATTCATCACTCCGTGTATAAATCCGACACTCTGCCAATGCGCAACCAATTCGGCCTGAGCGTTGCACACTTTTTGTAATAACGATAAAAATGGATTGTCATTCTCTGCAGTTTCAGGATAGTGTCGATGGATAACATGCATGGCGAGTTGCTTTATGGCATCGAGTTCTTGTCTGGCTGCAAAATACTGAAACGTACCCACTCGGATATGGCTGCTCGCGACTCGCGTGAGTATGGCTCCTGGTAATACAGATTCTCTAAAAACTTCGGCACCGGTTCTCACCGCGGCCAAGGCACGTGTTGTGGGTATGCCCATCGCGTGCATTGCCTCGCTAACAAGGTATTCGCGCAACACGGGCCCGATCGGTGAACGCCCATCTCCTTGTCGGGAAAAAGGAGTTCGGCCAGCACCCTTTAACTGTACATCGAAACGCGCACCCGAGGTATCCAGAATCTCCCCTAAAAGTACCGCTCTACCATCTCCCAGTTGTGGAGCGAAACCGCCGAATTGATGGCCTGCATAGACAGTCGATATTGGCTCCGCGCCTTCTGGCAAATAATTTCCTGCCAACATGGCTACACCGGTTTCGCCTGATAATGCGTTGCTATCGAGTTGCAGCTGACTTGCCAGACTAGTATTGAGCGCAATCAGTGACGGTGCGGGTACAGCGGTGGGGTTCTGGTGTTTAAAAAATGGTTCGCCAAGGCGGGCAAACGAATTATCAAAAGCAATGGGTTGCATAGTTGACGGTATTAGCTTAGTACAAGCTATCTTTGAGCCTGTTGCCGGCTTGTGAATCGTATTTTGTATCGTCGAAATCGGGGTCTACTCCTGCAACCATTTGACCAGCGGTTGGTACACGCGCCCTGATGTCGTTATCAATTTCCATCCATAAGCCGGAACGCAATAAAGCACGGGCGCATTGAAAATAAACCGCTTTAACCTGAACAACAATACAGCTTAAGGGTTGTTTGTCATTAAAGTTAAACTGCTCCAGCAGTTGCGGGTCAGTGGATAGGCTAGCGTCGCCGTTTATTCGTAATGCTTCAGTGATACCCGGTATTAAAAAAAGCAATCCAACTTGTGGATGTTCAACAATGTTGCGTAAGCTATCCAGTCGGTTGTTTCCGCGACGATCAGGTATAACTAAAGTTTGTGGATCGATCACTTTAAATGCATTGTCGGCTGCATCTCCCCTCGGAGAGCAATCAAGGCCCGCGCTACCGCGAGTTGCCATGGCGAAAAAACGCGCTTGGGTTAGCCACTGACGATAGGTTTCGTTTATGGCGTCTGTTTCTTTTGCAAGTGATGTCTCTTTTGGCGTGCCATAGAGTGCTTCCAGTTCGCCGATTGTGCTTATCGTGTGAGTGCCCATTTTATCCTGCTTGCAAATTCAAGAGCGCAGCGCTTGCGCATGGTGTGCTATGTGTTCTGGCATAAAGGAAGAGACAAAATAGTACGAGTGGTCGTACCCGCTTTGTATGCGCGAATTAACGGCTTGCCCGTGATTTTCACATGCCTCAATAAAACGCTCTGGTTGTAGCTGTTCGTTTAAAAACTGATCGGCATCGCCCGTGTCTATCAAAATGGTGGCAGCGGTTGTACTACTGGCAAGCAGTTTTTCAGCATCATATTGTGCCCACAGCTCGGTGTCCTCACCGAGGTAAGTCTTAAAAGCTTTTTGACCCCATGGCACTCTGCTCGGGGATGTGATAGGTGAAAAGGCCGATACCGATTTGTATTTATCAGGGTGTTTGAGATGCAGTGTAATTGCACCGTGCCCGCCCATTGAATGGCCGCTAATGCCTTGACGATTTAAATCGGCTTCGAACTGTTCGCCAATCAGTGTGGGTAATTCTTCAGTGATGTATTTGTCCATTTGGAAATGACTGGCCCAGGGCGCTTGCGTTGCGCTAAGGTAAAAGCCCGCGCCTTGGCCGAGGTCATAGGCTTCATCATCGGCAACAGCTTCTCCACGTGGGCTGGTATCGGGTGCGACTACCATAATGCCATGTTGAGCAGCGGCCGCTTGAAGCCCGGATTTTTCCATCACATTGGCCCAGCTGCAGGTTAAACCTGACAAGTACCAGAGCACAGGAACTTTTTGCTGTGCGGCTTGGGGTGGAGCATAGACGCCAAAACGCATATCACAATTGCAGATGTCGCTGCGGTGAGTGTGTACAGATAAAACGCCACCGTGGCTTGCCCAGGAAGATTCTGTGTTCATTATTTAAGCACCACGCTCATTTCAAGCAATACGTCGCCCGCTTTCGGGCCATCTAGGCCAACTTCGACAATTTCCAGTGGTTTTCCTGCTTCAAAGACCAACGCGGCACGGGTTTTCATGAAAATTGTCCTTTTTATTGGTTTTTTTATTCTCTCACCTTCTTAGTCAGGGCACAATTACGCAGCTAAGCTTATCGGTGCGGATGGGCTCACCTTCACAGGCTTTGTCGATCGTATACAAGCTTGTGGTTTTTCAAAAAATAACAGGTTCTTAGAATGACAGATATTGGTATTGGCATTATTGGCACAGGCTATATGGGGAAGCTGCATAGCGTCGCTATGCATTCAGTGGGCACGGTGTTTAACACAAGGCTAAGGCCTGTGTGCGAAATGATCTGCTCAACAACCGAAGAAGGGGCTAGTCAGAAGGCGAAACAATTTGGCTTTAATCGGTCAACAGCTGATTGGCGAACACTGGTAAACGATGAAAAAGTGCAGGCTATTGTTATCGCATCGCCACAGTCCACACACCTGGAAATTGCCCGCGAGGCATTCGCCTTGGGTAAGCCTGTTTTGTGTGAAAAGCCAATGGGTGCATCGTTAGAGGAGAGCCGAAAGATGGCGGCCCTGGCTGAAAAATCCGGTGTTACGAATATGGTCGGTTTTAATTATATCCGAACACCTGCATCACAGTTCGCAAGAGCGCTGATTGCAAATGGGGAAATCGGGCGGCTGACCTATTTCCGTGGTGAGCACACGGAGGATTTTTTTGCTGATCCTGAAACTCCTGGCAGCTGGCGCACAGAAGGTCGCGCAAACGGTACTATGGGGGATTTATCGGCACATATGATTAACGCGGCACATGCGCTACTGGGCCCCATAAAATCACTGTGTGCGGACATTGAAACAGTCACAGCCCAAAGACCGGGTGATAATGGTCCAGTAGCGGTCACTAATGATGACCATGGGCAGTTTGTGTGCCGGTTCGAGAACGGGGTGATGGGCCATTTGTTTTTTAGCCGTGTGGCAACGGGGCGAAAAATGGGTTACATCTATGAGATAACAGGGACTACGGGTGCCATTCGTTTTGATCAGGAAGATCAAAATGCAATTTGGCTATACAAGCGACATGAAAATGAAGCAGAGCAAGGATTCAAAAAAATTCTCACCAATACAGCACACCCTGACTATGTGCAGTTTTGTCTCGGTCCAGGTCATGGCACGGGCTATCAAGATCAGATCACAATAGAGGCGCGCGATTTCTTACAAGCGATAGATACTGGCGAACCCCTTTGGCCTACCTTCGAAGAAGGCGTGCGAGTCAACCAGGTGATAGAAGCGGCCTGGCGTTCAAACGATACGCAACAATGGGTTAATGTGGCGGACAGTTGATTCGAAGAATCCATGCAACCATTAGCCAATACCAATAAACACTCCGTAAGCGCTGTGCCGACTGTCAATCGGCGCTTTGCGGTAGCGCCCATGATGGAGTTATCGGATCGGCATTTTCGTTATCTTGCCAGACGCTTATCACATCACAGCTTGTTGTATACCGAAATGTTGACCAGCAAAGCCGTGATTCATGGAGACCGCCGCTATCTGCTCGATACGGATACCCATGACCAGCCGCTTGTGCTGCAATTAGGCGGCAGTGATCCTGCAGAGATGGCAGAAGCTGCCAGCATAGGAGAGCAGTGGGGTTATAACGAAATCAATATTAATGTGGGCTGCCCAAGTGATCGTGTGCAATCTGGTCGGTTTGGAGCGTGCCTAATGGGTGAACCAGACACAGTCGCTGCCTGTGTTAAAGCCATGCGCGATGCGGTCAGAATCCCCGTGTCGGTCAAGTGTCGTTTGGGTATAGATCGCGATGACAGTTATGAGGTAGTCGAAGACTTTGTCTCGGTGGTGGCCGATGCTGGCTGCGAGCATTTTATTGTGCACGCACGTAAAGCGTGGCTGGACGGTTTAAGTCCGCGTGAAAATCGCACAATTCCACCACTACGTTATCCCTATGTCTATCGTTTGAAAAATGCGCACCCGGATTTGCATATCACGATTAATGGTGGGATTGAAACCTGGAGCGCAGTGCAAGCCCATTTACAACATGTGGATGGTGTCATGTGTGGGCGCAAAGCGTATTATCAACCAGCCTTTTTAGGCGGTGCGGACTCACACGTTTTTAGTGACTTGGGTGACCCACATATAGCGCTTAGTTCTGTTGCCAAAAGTGCGTCTGAAAATTTAAGCGAAATGGCGAATCACATTTCAAGTACGAATACAGATCCGCTAGACGGCCCAACCGTACAACAATTAGCTGTAGTGGCTCGTGACTATGCGCAGTACATGCAAACCTGGGTCGATCAGGGTGTTAGGCTCAGTACACTCACAAGACACATCATTGCCCTTTATCACAATGTGCCGGGTGCCCGATTGTGGCGTCGTCACTTAAGTGAAAATGCCAACTGCGGTGACGATGCGGTTCAACTTGTCGAAACAGCACTAGACCACGTGCTTACGCAACCAGGTAAAAACACAGCATAACTTTATGTACGGACGACAAGAAGCGCCTCACAGTAACCGGCGCGATTTAGAAAACCTGGCGCGCCTGTCCACCTACCTTTGGGAATACAAAGGGCGCGTATTGCTTGCTTTAGGCTGTTTAATATTAAGTAAGCTTGCGGTAGTAGCGGTGCCATTACTGTTAAAAGAGATAATCAATACACTGGATAACGATGCAACGGCTGTGTTTGCCACTGACACTGCCAGATCCGTACTGCTTGTGTCACTGGGTTTGGTTGCAGCTTACGGTGTACTACGATTAGCCAACTCGTTTTTTAAAGAGTTGCGTGATGCGCTATTTGCTCGCGTGCGCTATCGCGCCATGCACACATTATCAACACAAGTGCTAACGCATTTGCATGGTTTGTCCTTAAGTTATCACCTTGAACGTCGTACAGGTAGCATCTCTCGAGATCTATCGCGCAGCGCTACCAGTCTCAGTTCCATAGTCAACCTGTTGGTGTTTAATATTGTACCCACCGCAGCTGAGTTTTTACTGGTGGCGGCAATTTTATTGGGTGGATACGGCTGGCACTACACTGCTGTGGTGTTAATCACCGTGGGAGTTTATGTATTTTTCACGCTGGCATTTTCAGGCTGGCGTATGCAATTTCGACATGAGATGAATCGTCTGGATTCTCTTGCCAATGGACGAGCAGTGGATAGCTTGCTTAACTACGAAACGGTTAAGTACTTTAACAATGAAGCCAAAGAGCAACGTGCTTACGACGGTTACCTAAGCGAATGGGCAGATGCCGGTGTTAAAAGCCAAACGACGATGTCTTTACTCAATTTTGGTCAGGCAGCGATTGTTGCCGTGGGTGTCACCTTAATCATGATGCTAGCTGCAAACGATGTTGCAAAAGACACGATCTCTCTTGGCGATATCGTGCTGATCAATGCCTTGATGCTGCAATTGTTCGTACCGTTAAATGTGCTGGGTGTGGTGTACCGTGGCTTGCAGTATGCCTTGGCTGATATGGATCTAGTGATTAAGTTACTGGAAAAAGTACCCGAAATCCAGGATAAGCCGACTGCTACAGAACTCATTGTCAAGAATGCAACAATTGAATTCGACAATGTGCGGTTTGCCTACCTTGAAGAACGGCCGATAATAAAAGGCATTAGTTTTAGCGTCGCGCCAGGTAAAAAAGTGGCTGTGGTTGGGCCTTCGGGCTCTGGTAAGTCGACCTTATCTCGCTTACTGTTCCGCTTTTACGATGTTGATGGGGGCAGTATCCGAATTGATGGCACCGATGTGCGCGATTGCACCCAACATAGTTTGCGTCAGTCTTTAGGTGTTGTGCCACAGGATACCGTCATGTTTAATGATACGATCCGCTACAACCTCGCATACGCTTTAGAAGATGCGGACGACACTGCAGTAAGAGCCGCGGCCAGAACGGCCAACCTGGAAACCTTTATTGATAGCTTGCCGCAAGGCTTTGACACGATCGTAGGCGAGCGTGGCCTTAAACTCTCGGGTGGTGAAAAACAACGCATGGCGATCGCGCGGGTAATCTTAAAGAACCCGCCGATAATTGTGTTTGATGAAGCCACTTCCAGTCTTGATACACGCAGCGAACAAACCATTCTTGAAGGATTAAATGCCGCAGCCGAACGTGCTACCTCCTTGGTGATTGCTCACAGACTATCTACCATTGTCGATGCTGATGAAATACTTGTGCTCGATGCAGGCGAAATTAAAGAACGCGGTACGCACGATGTACTTCTGGTCCAACAGGGTTTATATGCCAACTTGTGGCAGTTACAGCAGCAAAAACAAGAAGACGTGTAACGAATATTTATCGCTTTAACTTATCGTTTAACCAAAGATAAAAATTCGTTTCGCGTATTAATATCAGCGCGGAATCGACCGAGCATGGCAGAGGTTGTCATGGAAGAATTTTGTTTGCCTACACCGCGCATCATCATGCACATATGCTGCGCCTCTATAATGACTCCCACACCCTGCCCACCGGTGACGCTATTGATGGCATCGGCTATTTGCTGGGTCAGGTTTTCCTGGATTTGTAGCCTGCGTGCGTACATATCAACGATGCGTGCCACTTTTGATAACCCAATGACTTTACCTTTAGGCAGATAAGCAACATGGCATTTGCCAATAAATGGCAATACATGGTGTTCGCACAGCGAGTACAGTTCGATATCGCGAACAATCACCATCTCATCTGTATCGGATTCGAAAATCGCTTTATTAACCACCTCATCAAGCGTCTGGCTGTACCCGTGTGTGAGAAACTGCATGGCCTTAGCCGCACGAGCAGGAGTATCGGTGAGCCCATCCCGGCCTAAGTCTTCTCCAACTTCGGATAGGATGGTCTCGTAGGCAGCCTTCATCAATGACATGATTTTGCGAACATTCCAGGTTACTTTCGAATTATTGCTGACTATAGCCGATTAGCATCTATTTGGTTCAGGCGGCACGCCCTCAAGCGACTAGACTTGAAGTTTTACTCGTAAGTTTGCGAAAATGCTATGAAATGTTGCTAATTAAAGGCACAGGGTAAGCACCATGAACTATTTAGGACCTTTATACTGTTACCAGTGTCATATAACGGTGGTAGTGTTCTAACTGGAACACTACGTGCTGATATCCGGATCATTGCTACAGTATTCATTAGAATAATCAAACGCTTGCATTAAGCGTTTTGTAAAACCGTCGGGAGGTTTGTGTCATGGGATTGGTATTCTGGTTACTTGTTTTTTTAGTTGCACTTTTTTGCATCGCTAGATTCAAAGTAAGTTTGCCATTAGCCACCATAGCGGCCGGTGTCGTGCTACTCGTGGCTCGGGTTGCCGGGTGGTTGCCAGGCGCGTTTGGTATAGGCGTCATATTGGTGGCGATTGCGCTGGCTGTGATTTTTAATGTCCGCAGTATTCGCCTTAAATTGGTGAGCACACCGTTGCTTAAATATGTGCGTGCAGTGCTGCCACCGATGTCCGATACCGAACGCGAAGCCATTGATGCCGGTACCGTTTGGTGGGAAGCCGAACTCTTCCGTGGCTCACCAGATTGGGATCAACTGGTAAATTATCCAGAAGCACAATTAACTGCCGAAGAACAAGCGTTTGTTGATGGGCCTACGGATACCCTGTGCAGCATGATGGACGACTGGCAGATCACTTACGAACTTAACGATTTGCCGGAGGAGTGCTGGCAGTACATTAAAGAGAACAAATTTCTGGGAATGGTCATACCAAAGGAATACGGTGGCCTGGGCTTTTCAGCCATGGCACATTCCGAAGTGGTGATGAAACTATCGACTCGCAGTGTCAGTGGTAGTGTCAGTGTCATGGTGCCGAATTCGCTTGGTCCAGCTGAATTGCTCTTGCATTACGGTACGACAGAACAAAAGAATTATTATTTACCGCGACTTGCGGTCGGTGATGAAATTCCCTGCTTTGCCTTAACCGGGCCACATTCAGGCTCTGATGCAGGTGCGATGCCGGACTACGGTATCGTATGTAAAGGTCAGCACGAGGGTGAAGAAGTGCTGGGTTTACGTGTTACCTGGGACAAACGCTACATTACGTTATCGCCTGTGGCAACACTACTTGGCTTGGCATTCCGCGCATATGATCCGGATCATTTGATCAGCGATGAAGAAGATATCGGTATCACCTGTGCACTTATTCCTACTGACACCACTGGCGTTAACATTGGCCGGCGCCACTTCCCTCTCAATCAATCTTTCATGAATGGCCCCAACAGCGGTGAAGACGTGTTCATTCCAATGGAATGGATTATTGGCGGCCAAAGCATGCTTGGACAGGGTTGGCGCATGTTAATGGAATCATTATCGGTTGGGCGCGGTATTTCGTTACCCTCTTCGGGCGTAGCGTCAGGCAAAGCCGCATCACGATTTGTGGGTGGATACTCTCGAGTTCGCAAGCAGTTTGGTTTGTCTATCGGAAAATTTGAAGGCATTGAAGAAGTGCTTGGTCGTATCGCGGGTTTAACGTACACCATGGACGCAGGTCGAAGGCTAACCTGTGCGGCGCTGGATGAAGGCGAAAAGCCGTCAGTGGTTTCAGCGATACTGAAATATTTCAATACAGATGCGATGCGTACCATTGTTAACGATGGTATGGATGTGGTGGGTGGTAAAGGCATTTGTATGGGGCCGAGCAATTTTCTGGCTCGCCCTTATCAAGGGGTGCCCGTAGGTATCACTGTTGAAGGTGCGAATATTCTGACTCGAAGCATGATCATATTCGGGCAGGGAGCTATGCGCTGTCACCCGTGGCTGGTTAAGGAAATTACAGCAGCCTCGATGCCAGATGAAAAAGAAGGCCTTGAGAACTTTGACGAAGCGTTGATGGGTCACATTGGGTATGGCATCCAGAATGGGGCGCGTTCAATGTTCCATGGCTTGACGAAAGGCCGTTTTGTCGGCGCACCAATAAAGGGCGCGAATGCCAAGTATTATCGTCGACTCACTCGAATGAGCTCGGGCTATTCTTTTCTTGCTGACTTCGCGATGCTGTTCCTTGGTGGTGGTTTAAAACGAAAAGAAATGCTTTCTGGTCGCTTTGCAGATGGATTGGTGCATATGTATATGGCGTCAGCCGTACTAAAGCGTTTTGAAGATACCGGTAGACCGGCTGAAGATCAGCCACTAATGGAGTGGTCGGTACGTTACTGTTTATTCCAGACACAAATCGCTCTTGATCAAATATTGCGCAACTTCCCGAATAAATATGTCGGCTTGTTATTGCGTGGTGTGGTGTTTCCGCTAGGCCGAAGGTACCGAACCCCTAATGATAAGCTGACGCAGCAATGCGCGCGCATCTTGCTTAGCCCATCTGAGGCTCGAGACCGATTGACCAGCGGTGCCTATGTCAATGAACGCCCTGATGATGTCACGGGCGCGATCGAATATGCGCTTGCACGCGTCGTGGCTGCTGATGCGGCAGAGCGTAAGATCAAGGACAGTCGCGAAAAAATGCCATACGGCGCCACGCATCATCAATGGCTGGAGCAGTTGGCGGAGAAAGGCATTATCACTGAGTCCGAGGTACAACTGGTATCAGATGCGTATCAAGCCACTGAAACCGTTATAAAAGTGGATGATTTTCCAAATGGATTTTTACAAGGTGCGTCTGAACAGGATGACACTGCGATACAACGCAGCGCGTAACGGTTACCCCGTTTTGTGCTTTATCACCCGGCAGTTAGCCACTATAGTTGGCTGCCGGGCTTCATGAAAAAAGGGCGTTCTGCCCGGTGTGTCAGTACATCATGGTCACGCTATGGTGGTGTTGTCATACGGGCTGTTTTTGCAAAAGATCCAATTGCCAACAAAACGTTCAGGTAGTTAGATAATTACAAAGTAAAGAAATTCTGCGCTCACTTTAATCCTCGACAGACAAGGCTATCGTATAACGTTAAGCATGCTTGAGTTCTTTTTCAATTATTCCCGCGCGACCTGGGAACGTGCCGAGTTTGTGTACTCGAGCGGGTGGCCATTACCCGTCTTAGGGTTGGTGTTTTTGGTCGGTACTGCTTTGTTGCTTTGGATGCTTTGGCGCCAACCGTTGAGCGTTGGCCGCAAGTGCGGGATTGCGCTGATGCAGTTCGCCATGCTCGGAATTGCATTATGGATGTTGTGGCGGCCAGCGTTACAGCTTGAATCCATGCAGCCTGGCGAAAATTCCATCGCCTATCTACTCGATACCTCTCTGAGCATGCAAAACCGCGATGGAGGTTCACAGTCGAGGTTAGATCGCGCCCGTGAACTGCTCGATGATCCGGCACTGAGCAGCAACGCTGTATTTGATGCCAGTCTCTACAGTATGGCAAATTCGCTTGAATCTCTTGAGTCTTTAAACAACTTACCGCAAGACAATCAACGATCTCGCATCGCCCAAAGCGTGCAAGATGTGCTAGAGAGCGTTAGCGATCAAGCACTCGCCGCAGTGGTGTTGTTTTCCGATGGTGCTGACAACACTGAAGAACGCGATGTCAGATGGTGGCAAGCGATTAAAGCGGCAGGCGTACCTGTGCACACGGTCGGCTTTGGCGATCTGGTGCAGCAGCAAGACATCGAACTTGCTGATGTAATGCTTGATGAACAAACAGCCATTGACGCCACTGTTAGCGCACGGTTAAGAGTTGTGCACAACGGTTTGGATGTGGCTCGAGTTCGCGTGCTTGCCGGAGATCAGCTTTTATATGCTGAAGACCTGGATCTATCTGACAAACCGGCCGAATTCATTCACAGCATCAGCTTTAATAGTGGTGAGGCAGGTGTACGAAACCTGCGTTTTTCCATTGAATCGGAGCAATCGGAAAACAACACGATCAATAACGTTCAACAACGCATTCTGCGTGTAGCGGATGATCCAAAGCGTATTTTATATGTTGAAGGCGAACCGCGCTGGGAATACAAGTTTATTCGTCGTTCGTTAACGGGTTATAAAGGTGTTGAAATCGTCAGCCTGTTGCGCACCTCGCCAAATAAGTTTTACCGGCAAGGTGTCAAAGATGCAAACGAGCTTGCCGATGGATTTCCGAAATCACGCGACGCCTTGTTTCAATACGATGCGGTTATTATTGGCAGCCTTGAGGCAGCTGAACTCGATGCGAGTCAACAAGCCAATTTGCGTGACTACGTCAATATACGTGGTGGGTCTTTGCTCTTGATCGGTGGGCGCAATGGTTTGGCGGATGGTGGCTGGGGGCGCTCGGCGGTTGCAACAGCATTACCTGTAGTACTTAGCGGCAGTAATAATGTCTCCGACTATGCACGCATACGTGCAAGCGTGGAACCTACCGGGCAAGGTTATCGCACGACTTGGTTGCGGCTCGAGCCGGAAATCGTTGATGATGTCTCCGCTGTCAACGGAAGTGTGCGCACGAACACCAGCGCTGATAACAGCGTCGATCAAAGTGCCGTCTGGAGTCAGCTGCCGGAGCTTGCAGATGTACAGTCGGTTGGTGAGCCCAAACCGGGTTCCACTGTTTTACTCAATGCGATAGTAGGCGGCAGAACGCAACCCTTACTTGTTTGGCAGCGCTATGGTCAAGGTCAAAGCTACGTGCTGGGGACCAGTGGTACATGGCGATGGCAAATGCGCTTACCTTCTGAAAACCAATGGCACGAGAACTTTTGGCAGCAACTGCTAGCACACCTGGCAAGTGGCGCTTTGCCACAATTGAGTTTTAATGACGTTACACCAGTGGTTCGTGATGCGAACGAATTCCCGATCAGTATTACGGCACGTCAAAGCGATTTCGAGCCATTGTCTAGTGGAGAAATTACCGTTAATGTTGATTCGCCCTCCGGAACAACCGAGCAAGTGGTACTTCGAGCAGATATCAATCAGCCAGGGCGTTATGTGGGTAGTGTCAATGCAGTAGAAGACGGGCCATACGCTGTGTCAGTCGTTCAGGAAATTGCTGGTGAGGCCGCCGCTGCCGCCGCCAATCTCGATCAAAAGCAGATGTGGTGGATCCGTGAGAGCAATAGCGCAGAGTATTTTAATACGGCTCAAAACCAACGTTTTTTACAACGCTTAGCCAGCGAAACCGGTGGTGAGTACCTGCGAGCCTCCAACGCAGGTGACTTGTCAGAACTCCTTACAAGCCAAAACGCTGGAGTTACCCGAGAAAATACCTTGCCTCTGTGGAATATGCCGATTCTGTTTGCGTTGTTATTGCTGGGTAAAATGTTCGAATGGTTGTTACGACTGAGATGGAAACGCTTGTGATGAGGCCAGTGGCTTTGCTTGTGCGTTATGTACTGTTTTGCGTACTGTTGTGTTTGCTTCTCGCCAGCGCAAACGCAAACGCTGTCAGTACAGGTTTAATTGTTTCTGGCCTCGGAGGAAATTCTGACTACGATGCCGTTTTCTCAGAAAGCGCCAAAACCATTCGCGAAGCATTGCAGACGATCAGCGCAGATAAAGAAGATATTGTTTTACTCCAAGGTGATGCTGTTTCTCGCCAGTCCGTGTTAGCGGCCATTGAACAAACTGCTGCGCGTGCCACCGACACCTATTATTTATTGTTGGTTGGTCACGGCACCGTCGATTCTGAATCTTGGCGTTTTAATGTCCCAGGAGAGGATATTAGTACGGCTGATATTGTGACGGCATTGAGTACGGTTCAGGCGCAAACACAAGTGGTGGTGCTTGGTACCAGTGCGAGTGGCGCGACGCTGGACATTCTATCGCAGCCGGGACGTATGGTCGTTACCGCCACTAAAAGTGGTGGTGAACTTAACGTCGTCCGCTTCCCTGAATTTTTTGCAGAAGCGATGAGCAGCACCGTTGCTGACACCGATAGAAACGAAATTCTAACGCTCGCTGAAGCCTGGAAGTTCGCCAACGATAGAACACAGGACTATTACACCGATCTTAAACTGCTGGCTTCTGAGCACGCGCGCTTAACAGGTGATAACCCACAAAATGTTGCTATGGCACGTTTGGGTGCATTGCGAGCCGCGGGTGATGATCCACTAGTGGCGGAAATGCTGGAAAGGCGCTTGCAGTTGGAAAACGAATTTGTCGCACTGAAAGCGCAAAAGCTTGAAATGGATACGTTGATCTATTACGAAAAGCTTGAGCCGCTGTTGGTTGACATAGCGCTATTGCAACAAGAGATTGATGCTGCCACAGGCTGGGGTGTGACAAATGAATAGTCTACCATCGCAAGCGCGTGAATTGTTTTCGCCTGATAGGTCATTAAGGTTCTCTTGCGTGTTTTTGATGTGGTTTTCGCTGTATTTTACAGCGCCGGCACAGGCATTAATTATTTCTTATGATAAAAATAGAGATGCTGAATTACTGGCATGTGATGCTAAGGCCTATATTGGCCAAAGCGATGACGCCGATGATTGTTATGGTGAATTACTGGACAGTGACAATGCATTAGTCGCAGCAGACGCGGCGGCGGCACTTGGCGACGTGCGTGAAGCCAATCGCTTGTATCGTCGTGCTGATTCCGAAGCTGATGATGCAGTCACTAAAACTCGATGGGCGCAGTTGTATTTGCAAACCCATCAAGTGAGCGATGCCGTTTCACTGTATAGGGAAGCATTACTGATCGATGGAAATTACCTTCCGGCACGGCTTGGCCTGGCTGAAGCGACCATGCAATCGTTTGAAGGTCAGGTGCGTCAGCAGCTTAATGAAATTGTCGGCAACCACCCCGATAACGTTAAGGCGTTACTGCTACAAGCACGCCTGGAACTTGAAATTCAAAATGTCGAAACGGCTCGCGCTATTCTTGCCAGAGCCGAACTGTTGATCACAGAGCAAGATCACTCTCCATTAGAGCTTTACGGTTTGTATGCCAGTGCCAATTTACTCGAAAATAAACCTATAGCTGAATGGACAGACAAAGCACTCGCCGTTAACCCCGAATATGGCGATGTGTTTGCAACAGTGGCTCACTTCTACATCATCACGTACCGGTATCGCGAGGCGATTGATCTGTACAAAAAAGCGGTGGAGGTGAATCCTGAATTGGCACAGGCGCAGCGAGATTTAGGAATTAATTATTTGCGGATCAATAATGTATTTGGTGCGCGATATCATATTCAAAAATCGTATGAGCTTGACCCTTTTGACATTGAAACCGTTAACACATTGCGCCTGCTAGATAAGCTTGATGGTATGCGAATTAGTCAAATCGATGTAAGCGATCCCGACGATGTCAGCCGTACCATCGGGCGCGCCATTGTCAGGCTAGACCTCGAAGATGCTGATGCGCTTGAACCCTATGTGTTGGATATTATTGAACGTGCCATGCAAACGTTTTCCGAGCGATATGAGTTCTCACTTAAAAAACCCATGATAGTCGAGCTCTACCATGATCATGATGATTTTGGTGTAAGAACCGTTAGTACCCCTGGCATTGGTTTGCTGGGTGTCACTTTCGGATACCTTACCGCTATGGATAGCCCAAAAGCACGTGCTACAGGCGACTTCCATTGGGGTTCAACGCTGTGGCATGAAATAGCGCATGTGTACACACTGGAGGCGACCAATCATAGGCTTCCTCGGTGGCTAAGCGAAGGTTTATCTGTGTACGAAGAGTGGAACACTGGCCCACTACAAGATCGATCCATACCGATTGAAACGCTTCTCGCCATCGCCAAAGGCGATTTGTTACCCATACGGCAGCTTGATTCAGGGTTTGTCAGGCCAACGTACAACGGACAAGTGCAAGTGTCCTATATGCAGGCTGGCCTGATTTGCGATTTCATCTCAAATCGCTGGGGGCACGATGCCTTGGTGAGGCTGTTAAAAACATTTACCAGGTTTGCAACCACATCAGATGCAATTAAGGCGGCCACGGGTTTAACAGCCAGTGCATTCGACGAAGAATTCATGGCCCACATTGAGTCTTCTTTTGGCGATCTTGCCAGAAACCTTGACGATTATCAGGTCGTACGGCGGCAGATACAACGCGCGATTAACGCTGAAGATTGGGTTAGTGTTGAAGTCCTTGCAGCTGATTTGGTCGAGCGTGACCCAACACGTGTGGGTAATGATAACGCCTACGAAGTGCTTGCGCGTGCGATGCGTGAACAAGACAAAAACGAATCTGCTTTAAATACCTTGCTTGAGTGGCATTCCCTTGGAGGTCATGGTGTCGAAAGTCTGCAAAGCCTCACGCGTGAATTACGTGATCGAGAGCGGTTCGTTGAAGCTGCGGAGGTAATGGAATCAATAAACTGGGTAAACCCGTATGTTATTGATGAGCACGAGTGGCTGGGTGATTACTACTTACAAACGCAGCAGCCTGATTTGGCTTTGCGAGAATACAATGCGCTACACGGTCTGCAAGAAGATAACCCAGCTGCAGCTTTATTAGGTAAGGCACGCGCGGCTAATCAACTAGGCCAATTTGCTCAGGCCAAGCGACAGGTGTTGTTTTCTTTGGAAAACGCGCCGTTTTTTCGGCCAGCGCAAAAATTGCTATTGGAACTAAAAGAGGGAGAGTCTGTTGACTAATAACGATCTGCAATCGGGCGAAACGGGTGAGTTGGTAACACGTTTTCAGCATGTGAGTAATAACCTTCGCTCCGAAGTTGGCCGTATTATTGTCGGTCAGGATCATGTGGTTGAACACTTGCTTATCACGCTGTTGGTTGGTGGGCATTGTTTAGTCACGGGTATGCCTGGAACGGCCAAAACGCTACTTGTTAGGACACTGGCTGATGCTCTGGGTTTACAATTTAATCGCATTCAGTTCACGCCCGACTTGATGCCAACTGATATAACAGGTACTGATATTGTAGAGGAAGACGATACGGGTAAACGTAATTGGCGGTTCGTACCAGGGCCGATTTTTACCAACGTATTGTTGGCCGATGAAATCAACCGTACCCCACCCAAGACACAGGCGGCGCTTTTAGAAGCTATGCAAGAGTATTCCGCGACGGTCCGGGGCACCATGCACACTATCGAAAAACCGTTCTTTGTGCTCGCTACTCAAAATCCGCTGGAACTGGAAGGCACGTATCCATTACCCGAAGCGCAGCTCGACCGATTTTTGTTTAATGTCATGCTCGACTACCTGCCGCTGGAAGATGAAATTGAAGTAATAGAACGGTTCACTACCGAGGTGCTACCAGAACCTGTTCGAGCCTGCACCAGTGCGGAAGAGGTTCGGGCCTTTCAGCAACTCACCAGACAAGTGCCCGTGTCCAAAGCCGTTGGCCGCTATGCGGTAGAGCTGGTGCGAGCAACTCGCCCGGATGATCCGGGTTCAACCGATACAGTTAAAAAATACGTAAAGTTCGGAGCATCGGTGCGTGCTGCCTTATTTATCACTATGGCTGCGAAAGCCCGAGCGCTAATGAACGGCCGTTATCATGTCTCCACTGAAGATATTGATGCCTTGGCGGCCCCGGTACTGCGGCATCGTGTCATGCTCAATTATTTTGCAGAGGCTGATGGTGTCTCGATGGATGATGTGCTGCAAGACCTGGTTAAGCACCGGGCTGCTGCTGCCTGATTATGCCTGCAGCGTCTGCCAATCGGTATCTTGATCCAACGTTGCTCGCGCGGCTGGGCTCACTTGAGCTGGTGGCACGTGCCGTAGTTGATGGAGTGCTAACCGGTATGCATCGCTCACCTGATTTTGGATTTAGCCAGGAGTTTGCTGAATACCGCGCTTACAATGAAGGCGATGATCTGCGCTTTGTCGATTGGAATGTGTATGCCCGTGCCGATCGTATGTACATCAAACGCTTTCGTGGAGAAACCAATACTTCGCTGACGCTGTTGTTGGATAACAGTGCTTCAATGGGCTTTGGTGATCCTACCAGTAAGCTTGAACAGGCGCGCTATCTGGTTGCATCTCTTGCCTATCTTGCTCGAAAACAACAGGACGCCATAGGGCTGTTCGTTTTTGATGATCAGGTGCGGCATCAGGCTTTCCCATCTGCTCGGCCCGATGCACTCACTAAAATTTTGGGTTTACTTGAACGATCACATGTGGGTGAAGGTACTGACATTGGTCAGGCCTTGTCCGAGCTTCGCCTCAACACGACCAAGCGTGGATTGCTGGTGCTAGTGTCTGATCTCTATACCGATGCTCAGACGCTTTCCGATGGTCTGCAGCCACTGGCCCATGCTGGTCAGGACATGGCGGTTTTTCATGTACTCGATCAACAAGAGCTCACCCCGGATATTAAACGCATCAGTGAACTTAAAAGCCTTGAGTCAGGCACGTCAGTGGTAGTCGATCCAGAATTTATTCGCACCGGGTATCGCAATGCGATTCAACAACACTGCGAGCAAATGGAACAGTGTTGCATCAGAGCAGGTGCCGACTATGTCCGTCTCACTACCAGTGATTCTCTAGACAGTGCGGTCTCCCAGTATTTGCAATTCAGAGAGCGCAAATCGCGATGAGTTTACTGGCACCATTATTTCTGCTTGGTTTACTGGGTGTGGCGCTACCCATTATTCTTCATCGATTCAGTTTTCATGAGCCGCCGCAGCAAGCTTTTCCATCATCACGTTTTCTTGAAGCAACAACCCCACCTGCCAGTAGTCAAAAGAAAATCAAGCACTGGATGCTACTGATGCTTCGCGCATGTTTTCTTATTGCATTGTGTTTGCTATTCGCTCAACCATTCTGGCGGCAAGATCAAAGCGCCCAGCAAGCGGCACAAGTTAATTTGCTGGTTTTGGATACCTCTTTTTCCATGCAGTCTGGTGATAGGTGGGACAAAGCGCTGGATGCATTGTCTGCAACAGTTGCGGATCTGCCTGCAGGTTCAGCATCCCAGTTGTTTACTGTGGATGGAAACTTAAGTGCATTGACCGAACTGACCACTGCACCTGATGTGCTGCGCAACAAAGCTGCCAGCCTGACACCCGGTTTCGGCAGTACTGATTATGGCGAACTGATGCGTCGCTTAAACCAGGTGGCAGCGGATTTAAAAAAGCCCGTTAATGCCGTGTTTATAACCGATGCACAACGAAGTAACTTGCCAGAGAAGATGAATTCTTTGCTGGCTGATCGCTTAACACAGTTTGAAGTCATTGATATTGGTGGTGGTGAAGATACTAATTTCTATGTTGCTGCCCAGGCACGCACGGTTGATAGTGTGCATGTGCGCGCCACCGTAACCGTTGGGGCATCGGCGTCCAATTCTGGCACAGACAACACACGAACTTTAATCCTCAGCATAAAAGACAATACCGTAGCGACGCGTTCAGTTCAGCTCACACCCGGTGAAATAAAGTCGGTTGAATTTGATCAGATTCCGTTGCCCATCGGTGAACAGTTGTCACTTACAGCACAGCTACAGGAGACGGATGATGTGTCTGCTGATGATGTAGTGCAAGTACCCATTCAAGGTCTGGAACCAGTAACCATTACCATGGCTGGTCTTGGTACGCAGCCAGTTGTACAAGCGCCTGTTTTTGTTAAAACGGCGCTCGAATCAACGGGAGCTGCTGCGGTGGATGATTTACGCAGTGCATTGGCAAGTGATGCACGCCATGCCATTGTGTTTATCGAAATGGAGGATGAAACAACGGTGCCTGCTGACGTACAACAGTTTGTCGAATCCGGTGGCAGTGTGCTGGTGGTTAAGAATAATGTGCAGGATGATAACAGCAATGCTCGATCAGTAAGTCAGGGCGAGCTCATCGCACTCATCGATCAGGCGCATCCTTTGGCATTGGGCGAAATTGACTGGTTTGACCTTCGTTTTCACGATACTCCGCCATTGGCGTTACAAGACGAGGACACCGTCCTATTGGCGCTGGGTAATGGCGTGCCAATTTTGCTTGAGCGTGATACACAGAGTGCAGGCAGTATGCTGATTCTCAATGACACACTTGATGGTCTGGCCAGTGACTTACCATTGCAGCCAGCATTCGCCGTTCTTATGCAAAACATCATGCGATATTTTGTTGCAAGCACCGCGATCCCGTCGCAAATTACGGCTGGAAATCTGCTTTCGCTTGCTCCCAATATGCAGGTTCTGTCCCCGTCGGGCGACGCTATGCTGGAACTGTCACAAACAGCGAACGCGAACAACGTTAGACTGGATCAGCCGGGAGTTTACTCGGTGCTGGATAGAGACAAGGTTCACTCCGTGGCAGTGGTGCTCGAAACTAAAGAATCTGATCTTGAGGTTGTACAAAGAGCTGAACTGGATGCCTGGGAAGCCAGGCATGTGGCAAACACTAATAATAGCCGCGCGGATACTGCCGAATCTGATGCTGTCGATAAACCAAGCGCCTTTGACATTGGCTCCGACAATGCTGGACGCTTCTATCAAATATGGCAATGGCTTATCCCGGCAGTGTTGCTTTTTCTATTCCTTGAATCGTTAGTAGCTAACCGAATGCTGTGGGTCCGGAGAGACGGTTTATGAGCAAGATGACATCCCCCGAAACACGTTTTCAGCGTTACATCAATGCGGCTAGGCATCGTGAGACCTGGCGCATTGTTCTGGTCGCCTTATTGGTTCTGTGCGCTGCGCTTATCACTATTACCGCAGTCGGTGTGGCAACAGGGATGGTGCGTGGGTTTACCGACGGGTTAACGCTGTTTTTCAGAGGTGCGTTGCTAGTCAGCCTGTTGCTGGTTTTGTGCTTCCTGATCTGGATACCGGTCTCGCGCCTGCGAAAAGATCAGGGCGCAAACCTGATTGAATCGGCCAGTGATGACTTCGATGGTCGCGTCCAAACGTACCTGGACACAAAAGAGCGCACACCTGAGCATCAATTTTTACCTTTGCTTGCCGATGATGGTGTGCAGGTAGCAGACCGTGTTCCTTTAATGCGTATCGTGCCATGGGGTGCAATGCTATGGCCTGTGTTTTTTCTGCTGTGTATTGGTGTGGGTGTATTAAGTTTTATCGACCGTGCGCCACGCAGCTGGCAAAACGCAACACAGCACCTTTGGATGGGCTGGAAAACGCCTGGCCTGGTACAAGCCAGACTGATCGATGTGTTACCTGGTGATGCTCAAATACTCAGCGGTGAAAACTTAAACATTACTGCAGCGCTAACAGGCTTTTCATCAGATGAAGTGATCTTACATACCAAAACACAATCTGGTGATTGGATTACCACTAAGCTCAGCAATGACCAAGGCGGCAATCACGAACTTACCTTGTTCAGAATATTACAGCCTGTTGAATACTTTGTTAGTGCAGCCTACACAGAGAGTGAGCGCTTTACAGTAGATGTTGTTGAACCAGCGGTGCTCGAAAATATACAGGCTAGCTATTCTTATCCTGAGTGGACACAACTTGAGCCACGCGTTGACGATGGTGCCAACCGAGTTTCTGGGGTAAAAGGAACGCAGGTAACGCTCACATTCGACACAGACAGACCACTCAACGATGGTTTTGTCCAACTTGGTGAACAGCCGTTGACTCTGAGTAATGAAGGCAACAGCTACACAGTAACCTTTCCGCTGGCGTCCAATTCGCAGTTTCAATTACTTGATCGCATGTTAGATCGCGAAGTCCCTATCAGTGGTGAACTTGCCGTGATACTGCAAGGTGATGAGCTGCCTGAGGTGCGTTTTGATATGCCTGGTCGCGATGTCACAGCATCACCTATCGAAGAGGTGCTTTTAAGTGTGGTTGCATCGGACGATTTTGCTGTTGAATCGCTCGAACTTCTTTATTCGGTAAATGCAGGTGAATGGCAGACAATATCGTTACCCACAGATTCAACGGCCCGCTATACCTTCGAACTTGAAAACCTTGGCACAGTATTAAACAGTGCTGGCGAAGTCGAAGTTGATTCTGATCAAACGAACCCAATGGAACCAGGCGATCTAATCAGTTACTACGCCCGGGTGCGCGACCATAACAGCATGGCCGAAACTGATATACAAATGATTGACGTACGTCCATTTGATCGTCGTTTCTCCCAAGGCGGCGGTGGTGGTGGTGGGGGCGGGGGCGGTGCCTCGGCTAATGAGGGCAGTGAAATTTCCAAGCGACAGAAAGAAATTTTGATTGCCACCTGGAATCTTCAACGAGCAACTGAAGCGGCCGATGGTGATACCAGTGCTCAGGCTGATAATGGAAAACTGCTAGCAGAACTCCAAACAACGCTTGCTGAACAGGCGCGCACATTGGCAGATCGTTCCGAAGCTCGTGAGTTGGTTGAGCAAGGTGAAGAGATACGCAAATTTGTCGATTATCTGCGTGAAGCAGCAACGGTAATGGAGCCATCATCAATCGCGCTTGAAGAACTTAAGTTTGCTGATGCAGTTCAGCCTCAGCAACGTGCATTGCAGTTGTTGCAACGTGCCGAAGCGCTGTTTGCTGATATTAGACTCACCCAACAACAGCAGGGTCAGGGCGGCGGTGGTGCTCAGCCGGGTAAGGATATGGCTGAGATGTTTGAGCTTGAGATGGATCTTGCCCGCAACCAATATGAGCAACCTGATCGTGGTCAAAATAGCAGTCCTGCAGAGCAACTGGACGATGTTTTTGAGAAGCTCGCAGAACTTGCCAAGCGTCAACAGGCCTTAGAAGAAGCCAGAAGAAACCAGCAAGAACTGACTCGTGAGGAACGCTGGCGACAAGAGCAGCTTTCAAGAGAATTACAGGAACTTCGCGAACAGTTAGAAAATATCGACAATCAAAATGCGTCTTCTGAGGAAGGCGATCGTCAGCAAAGTGCGCAACAAAGCCGCGATCGAGAGGCTGCACGTAACGCGGCAGAACGCTTAGAGCGAGCACAGTCAGCCATGGAGCAGTCTGGCGCGCAACAAGCGGAAAATGGTGAAGAAGGACAGACAGGCGAAGGCGATGGCGAGCAACAAGATACTCAACAGGCGCAGCGCAACGCGGCCGAAGAGTTGCAGCAAGCCGTTGATGAATTGGCGCAGCAACGGTCGCGTGATTTGCGTGCAGGTCTTGACCGTGCGGTAGCGGAAGCAACGGATATTCTAAGCGAACAGCGAGACACGGAAAGCTTGTTACGTGACGCGATTGAACGTGCTGTTCAGTCGCGCAGCGCGGGTGTCTATTCACCTGGCCTTGATCGTGAACAAGCAAGTGAACTTGCGGAGAGAAAACGGCAATTGCAACGTGACCTTGAAGCCTTGAAGTCGGATATTCAAACTCTGGAAGAGCGCTTTGGTGACCAGGCCCGCGCCACGGGTGATGAGCTTGAAGAAGCGGTTACAGAACTTGATGAAAGTCAGGCAACGGATATTTTAGGCATATCAGGGGATGCGATCGAATCGGGTTCGCTTGCTACTGTGTTGCCTTCTGAGAGCGTAGTGACAAATGCCATAAGAGATTTTCGAGATCGCCTCGCAGAAGCCGCTGATCTTGCGCGAGAAGAATCCGTCAGGCCGGAGGATAACAGCGATATACAATTGGCCAGCGCGCTTGATCAATTGCGTGATCTGCGCCAGCAGATAGAGGAAGCACGAAGACAAGGCCAGGGTCAAGAAGGCCAGGGTCAAGAAGGCCAGGGTCAAGAAGGCCAGGGTCAAGAAGGCCAGGG
>CAYSZH010000034.1:8571-8636 GCA_964435305.1 uncultured Granulosicoccaceae bacterium | reverse complement strand
TCAGCAAGGTCAGGGTCAGCAAGGTCAGGGTCAGCAAGGTCAGGGTCAGCAAGGTCAGGGTCAGC
>CAYSZH010000034.1:0-8471 GCA_964435305.1 uncultured Granulosicoccaceae bacterium | reverse complement strand
AAGGTCAAGGTCAGCAAGGTCAACAGGGGCAACTTGCACAGGGCTCAGGCGGTGCGTCGTCACCCACTGAAGGGTCGAGCGGACAAGCTCAAGGTAGTGGGCGTATAAATGACCAATTTGCAGGCGATGGAACTCAGCGGGGGTTCTTGCGGGAGGCAAACCCTGCCGGTGCGACGGATTTGGCAAGAGCGCTGGAAAACCTGGTGCCAGAACTCGAAGGGCTGGGTATTGATCAAGAAACACTTGCTGACTTGCAAATCAGTGCAGACTTATTTCGCGGAGCAGGTGATAACGGAGTTAACGCCGCTCGTATTGAAGAGGAATTCAATCGTGCTTTGCGAAACCTTGAAAATCTTGAATTGCAAATATCCAACAGTTTCACGCTTGAAAGTAACGTAATTGAACAATTGGTGCGCAATGGAGAGATATCTGAAACTGCCGCAGAATATTTCAGGCAACTAAGTGAACAACGGTTGCGTGTACCGCGATAATTGGCCCATAGTTGGACGTCAGTGCGCTATTGCTTTAGACTATGGATTAATTAGTCAGCGGCAGAAATGAGTGCGCACTTTTCTTCTATTCCTTAATACCGAACAAAAAATCGATACCGTGGAGCATGGCATGGTCAGAGGCCTTGCGATTGCGTCTGTTGCCACCTGCGAAAGCCGTGCTTTAGCCAAGGAGTATATGGACATTGTTGCGGGCGATGAAATTATCGGCTGTAACAACGATGGCATTCGATGGCGTGCTGATATTGAAGATGTGGTGCTCGCAACCACCGTTGTCGAGGACGATGCTGAGGGCGATGGTGACGCCATCAAGATTATCCAAGGTAAGTTAACCGCGCGTGGCAGTCGTTCTATAGCCGCTGCTTGTAAAAAAATGAAAGACAACGGTGTTGCCCTTCCGGAAATAATCAATACTCGAGGATCCGGTTTTAAGCAGGGTGCTTTAGCAAAATTACTGACTGATGAGCAGGTAGAGGAATTAGCTGCTGGTTTAAGTTAATAACTACACATCTTCTTGCACATCAATATTAAAATGAGCCGGTCTATTGAAGGCATTTTACCGGAGCGTTTTTAGAGCTACTGCTTTAGGTTCGAGTTTGAAACATTGGTCACTGCCTTTGATCTGGCAAAGGCTTGATCGTACAGTCGTTGCGCTGAACAGCGAATGCTTGAGTTTCGCAAGGCAATAGATTGCCCAGAAAACAGTTCTTAAGGACATTCTTTTTCTTTAAACAACGCTACTCTCAGCAAGTTCACTGGCCCAAATACCCACGAAATTGATTTTAAAAAATGTGGCATCATCCAGTGGTGCGATGCTTGATTCCCTAGTGTGCGTTAAACGGCTAACCAGAGTGTTGTTCATTAACTTGGGTATTTTTCAGAGTTACGGAAACACGAAGCTGCGGCGGATTTTAAATGCCAATAATTCTCAAGTTAGCCAGCTTGTATCCGCCGTCCGCTGATTCGACCGTTTGCGGTTGTTCTGGCACCGAATCTGTCTCTCGAGATTTGCTCAAAATTGTTGAACTTAGTTCGAAGTTTGGTTTCCACAAACGGTGATAACAATCCACTACTCCATATCAGTACTGAAGTTCGACTTCTTTAGATGGCTGCTCCTCAATTGTCAGCGCTGATGGTAGGGTAAATTCGAAATTTGCACCTTTTCCGGCTTTGGATAATAGTTTAATTTTACCTCCGTGTAGTTCGACAACGGCTTTAGCTAGTGCCAATCCCAGACCGGAATGATGGTGTTTACGATTGGTTTTTGAACTGGAACTGCGAGTATATTGCGAATCGAATGCTTGTTCTGCTTCCTCAACACTCATACCGACACCAGTGTCAACCACGGAAACTAACACCGCCGATTGATTTTTACGATGAACCGAAACAAATATTTTCCCACCTGGTGGTGTGAATCGAAATGCATTTGAAAGGAGGTTTTCAAGCACCCTATGAACCAGCGCTAGATCTGCATAGACGCTCAAGCGGCTATCAGTTGAACTGGTAGGTAATACGTGCATGCTAATTTTCTTTTGCCTTGCTTTCAAGGCAAAATCCTGAACATTATCATGCACCAATTCCAGCATATTAAACTTTTCACAATACAGTTTAAGTTCTCCGGAATTTAATTTTGACAATTCCAGAACATCATCTATCAAGCGCCGTAAACGTCCACACTGTTTTAATGCAATGGACAAGTATCGTTGTTTATGTTTGTCATCCAGTTCACCATATTGGTGGTTTATGGTTTCAATATAACCCTGCATACTGGTTAATGGTGTTCGCAGATCGTGTGAAATAGATGCGAACAAGTCTCTGCGGTTGTTGTCAGCGCGTTTTAGTTCTAATAATTGCTCTGACAATCGTATGGTCATCGATTCATATGATGTTGCCAGTCGATCAATTTCATCTACACCATTGCGCGATGCGTTTCTGCTTATCTCGGCATTTGGATTTGATTGACTAGGCTCCTTAACGACTAAATCATCTGAAAACGTGTCGTTCTCTTCTAGCTTTCTGGAGTACTTGCGCCATTGTTCGACTCGCCGGGAAAGCGATGTAAGTCGGCGAGTTAGTATGGAAAACAGAATTGCCCCACCCAGTACTGTAAAGGCCAACACCCCTAATGTGGTCAATGCAGCGCGGCGCACAGAATATCCAAACATCATCGATTCGTTTAATTTTTGCTGCACCGGGCCCGCTAATACCGCGTAAACGTAACCGGCAATTCGACTTTCGTCATGTAAGGGGTGTGCAGAAAATACCGATTTCAACCCATCTCCGCGCGGATTGTCTCCGTATAGCGGATATTGTGGAGCGGTAATTTTGGCTATTCGTGCTGAATTATCGCTATCCGCATCATTGGCACTTTGAAGAAATCGATGGATTGGGTCCAGGGAAACGCTTCGACGCGCTATTGTATTGGCCGATGCTGTTTGCGCCATAACATTCCCGTCGAGATCGAGTATGAAAACCTCGATACCTGGGTTGACATTCATTAGGTGTTCGGACAATTCGTCTAGCTGCTTGTAATCGATTTTCCCATGACTGATTAGCCCATAATTATTAGCCATGTACATGGCTATAGGAGCGTAGATTCTCTGATTAAATTCATAAAAATAGGATTGTGAACTCTTGTGTGTGACCCAGAGGCTAAATAATGCGAACAGGATTAAAAGACCCAACAAAGCGAGTAGCAGACGCGAAAACAGTGAGGGAAACAGAAGCCCTATGCGCATAATTTATAACCGACACCCCAAACCGTTTTTATGTATCGAGGGTCCTTAGGATCTGGTTCAATTTTAAAACGTAGCCGATTAATGTGCGTATTCACAGTATGCAAGTAACCTTCGTAACTCTGACCCCACACAGATTGTAATAGTTCTGATCGTTTGAAAACCTGGTTGGGATGTTTAACAAAGCAATGTAGCAAATCAAATTCTTTTGCAGTGAGCGTAATCGACTTTCCGTCAACATACACTTCTCTGGATCGCACGTTCAATTTAATGTTGCTTACGTTTAATGTAGGTTGTATTGTTGTCGTCTCCTGCATGACATCAACCCGTCGAAATAACGCTCTTATTCTTGAATTGAACTCCACGGTGCTAAAAGGTTTGCTGATATAGTCGTCTGCTCCGGAATCGAACCCCAAAACACGTTCGTTCTCACCTGTGCGCGCGGTAATAATAACAATTGGGGTTAAAGGTTTCGATTGTCGAATTTCTTTGCAAATGTCGATTCCATCGCAGCTGGGCAAATTTAAATCAAGCAGTACTAAGTCCCATTCAGATTTAATGGCAAGGCACACGCCATGAATACCATCGTCGGCATGTTTAACTACTGCGCCCATGTTTTCCAGATGCAGTTGTATCAGGCCAGCAATATCGATGTCGTCTTCAATTAGCAGGATGTGTCTACTTGTCATATATCAGTGTCCAGGTAATAGCAGCCTTAATAGTTTCCAGCGCGAATCGCCCATTGCCGTTACTGAGATTTTGCCCTGTTCAGCTCATTCTGACAATTATCCTCTAACTCGATGATTTTATCCGGTATATAGTGGGCACAGCACGCAAATTGTTATAGAAATGTTATGAATTCTTCTCTCCAGGTTTAATATTGAAATCGTTGTTTTGAGTATCGTTCTACGCCACATAGTTACCCGCGGGCTAAAACACAGATGCTTGATACTCAGACATCGGCGACAATTACCACAACGCCAACTGGTTTTGATCATTTAACACCTGCTGAGGAGCAACAGTTTTGGGCGTTTGGAATTGGACCTACACAGACACTTGAACATAACGTTATCCATGCCGCGTTTGAAAAACAGGCCAAAAAAAATCCAACTGCGGTGGCGGCTAGATTTTTAGATCAATCTATCACCTACGCCGAACTTGATAATCAAGCCAATCTATTAGCAGCTCTTTTAAAAAAACACCATGTTCACCCAGGCGATGCAGTACCCATTTTTCTGGAACGCGGTATTTCCATGATTGTGGGGATAATGGCGACCCTTAAAGCCGGTGCAGCCTATGCGCCTCAACATGTCGGAGTTGCACCAGATGCTCAATTAACGCACGTTGCAAGTGAATTAGATGCCAAAGTTGTGTTAACAATAGCGAAATTCAAAGATCAGGTGTATGCCAGCACGGGACTTCCCTGCATTGCCATAGATGAATTTACCCATTCCATGCAGTCGATACCAACACTATATTTACCGTCGACAGCGCAAAATACATCTGAGCACACTCCCCATCACCCGTCTATGCGTGAACAAACGGCCAACCGAAACAAGCACCCCCTAAATGCCGCCATGGTGCTGTTCACATCAGGCACAACCGGTAAACCAAACGGTGTCAAGGTCACACACAAAAATTTATGCAATATCTTATTGACTTCACCGGGCAATTTGAACATTAAACCTGGTACAAAAGTAAGTCAAATATTAAGTATTTCGTTTGATATGGCGGCCTGGGAAATACTGGGTTGTCTTGTCAATGGCGGTACCTTACTTATTCGAGGAAAAGATATAGCCGAAACGGCGGGCAAAGCGAACGTCATTATCGCGACTCCGTCGATTTTGTCACGTATACCTCCTGAGGCTTGCACAGATGCACAGACGGTGGCGGTTGCTGGCGAGCCGTGCCCGCGTAGTTTAGCCGACCAATGGTCGGCTAAACTACGCTTTTACAATTCGTGTGGCCCTACCGAAACAACCATTGTCAATACCATGCTCGCACATGATGCCAAGTCTGATGTGCTCAGTATTGGTGTGCCCACACCCAACAATACGGTTTATATACTGGATCAAGAGGGTCGCCCTTGTCATATAGGAGAAACAGGTGAAATGTGGGCCGGTGGAATGGCAGTCACAGCAGGATATTTGAATAATCCTGAGCTAACCAGCCAACGCTATCGTGATGACCCATTTCTAGGTGGTAACGCTCGCATGTTCAATACCAGAGATTTGGGAAGATGGACGAAAAACGGCACACTGGAACATTTGGGGCGCACGGATGATCAAGTTAAGATACGCGGCTTCCGCGTGGAACTGGATTCGGTTTCCAGCATTTTAGAATCTCAGGCAAATTGCGATAGAGCCACGGTACTAAAAATAGATGATCGAACGCTTATCGCGTTTGTTTCACCATTAGGCATTGATCCGGAGGCGGCTAAACAGAGCGTCAGTACAGCCCTCCCATACTACTGTGTCCCAGCAGAAGTACATGTTCTGCCAAAGTTGCCTTTGACGTCGCGAGGAAAAATCGACAAACGTCTACTTCTGGACGCCGCACATTACCGGCGCCAACATCGCACTCACACTAATAACCTTTCAACGGTAACTGAACCAGAAGATGATTCCGTAACTTTGCGCTGTACGCGCCTAGAGCAACACCAAGTTGCCAGCGACAATAGAATCACTGAATACAAACTAAGAACCTTGCCAGAAAAGCCAAAATCAATTGCTGCAAAAGCCTCTCATCATCGCTTTTACCACTACTGGCGTCTGGTTGCTCTGATCGCCATTATAAATGTTGCTTTCTTAGGGTACGGATTATTTTCGGCCGACTGGTGGTCGTTTACAACTGGTTTCAAAGTCGATTTGATGTTGAATATGGCTGTAGCAAACTTAACGGTAGCCATTTTATTTAGACAACAGTACATCGTAAATTTGTTGTTTAAAATGGCTACCAGCACACCGCTGTCAGCACCATTGCGATTCAGGCAACTGATGGGAAAAGTCTATCACTTTGGTGGTATACATGTTGGCGGCGCTGTGTTCGGAACTATTTGGATGCTGATCGCCGTAAGCATGTTGTTCTTTGTTTCGCTGGGCAACATACCTGGACCAAAGGCATCGGGTCTGACGCTATTTGCGGCGACACAATTGGTATTAGTTTTGTCGTTGTTGGTGTGTATGGCAAAACCCTCAATACGGCAAAAATTTCACAACCAGTTTGAACTCGTACACAGGTTTGGCGGGTGGTTTTCCCTTGTATTATTCTGGTCGGTCGCTTTGTCATTTATTGCCGATACACATACTGAGGTTTCTTATGCCACAGCCTTAGCCAAATCGATGGTGTTTTGGGCACTGCTGATAACCACATTGAGCATTTTAATGCCTTGGTTACGGCTTAAACGCGTGCCTGTTCGATATGAACGGCCATCCGATCATGTGGTGCTGGCCAATTTCGATTATGGTGTGACTCCTTTTGCAGGTTCCTCTACGACCCTTAGCCGCAGTCCCTTAACAGAGTGGCATTCCTTTGCCAATGTACCAGCACCCGGTAGAAGTGGATTTCGCCTCACTATTTCCAGAGCCGGAGACTGGACAGGAAAGCTCATTGATGATTTGCCGGATCATCTTTGGGTTAAAGGCATTCCCACTGCCGGGGTTGGGAATGTTGACCAACTATTCAAGCGTGTAGTCTGGGTTGCCACTGGCAGTGGCATTGGTCCGACATTGCCACATTTGCTTAGTAGAGAAGTGCCTGCGCATCTAATTTGGTCCACTCGTAACGCCCGAAAAACCTACGGCGATGGTCTAGTGGATGAAATTATCGCTGTGGAGCCAAACGCGGTCATCTGGGATACGGATAAACACGGCAGGCCAGATCTGGTACAGATTGCCTTTGCGGCCGTCAAGGACTTCGATGCCGAAGCCGTCATCGTTATCGCAAACGAGAAACTGACTCGACTGGTTGTTCATAACATGGAAGCCAGGGGCATACCCGCTTATGGGGCAATTTGGGATTCGTGAAGAGGAATAGAAGCAATGTCTTTAATCAACGTTGAACGCCGGGATCGGGTACTTGCAATAACAATTGATCGACCCGAAGTCTTGAACGCTCTTAATGCGCAATTATTGGATGAAATTCTGGATTTATTAACACCGCTTGATTGCGAGGAAGACCTCGGTTGTATCCTTTTAACTGGTAATTCAAAAGCGTTTGCGGCCGGTGCGGATATTGCCGAGCTTGCTTCAAAAGATTTCGCTCAAATGAGAACTCACGACGTTTTGAGCAAATGGCAGCATTTTGCCGATCTAAGAACGCCGAAAGTGGCTGCGGTTTCCGGCTATGCGCTTGGAGGTGGCTGCGAAGTAGCCATGATGTGCGACGTCATCTATGCTGCCAAAAGTGCCAAATTTGGACAACCTGAAATTAAACTTGGTCTGATCCCAGGAATGGGGGGAACTCAAAGACTTACAAAGCTGGTTGGACGGGCAAAAGCAATGGAAATGATCTTAACTGGCCGATTTATCGATGCGTATGAGGCTGAACGTAACGGACTGGTTTCTCGGGTTTTTAATGATGACGTTCTACTAGGCGAAAGTTGGAATGCAGCCATCAAAATCGCCAATTTTGGAAAGTCAGCTTCAATAGCCGCCTGTGAAGCGATCGATCGTGCTGAGAATACCAATTTACGTGAAGGCATGATGTTCGAGCGCCGAACATATCACTCCCTTTGGGCGACACCTGACGCAGCAGAGGGAATGAATGCATTTTTAGAAAAACGTGAGCCGGCTTTTAATCGTTCGTACGGAGAATCTGAGTCGGAACAAGTTAGTACTGGCCTACAAGTTAGTACTGGCCTACAAGGCTACTGATATTATCGCAAATTTAAAGCAGCGTTAACCCAGCATTTGTAGGGGTGCTCTCTCATCCACTTTTGCAATTAATTGGCGGTGATGAGATTCGCTATAAATGGCCATGTGGTAGTAAAGACAAACCTTCTTCTTCGTGATATTCCACGAACGACTTTAGCAAAATAGCGTTTGATCACAACCGGATAATCTTTGTGTTTGTCTGTTCTAAAAAACGCCATTTCCGGATACATCGTCGCTAATCGTTTAATATACGGTGACGTTCGCGGCGACTCTGATCAGCCCTATTTCCGTACTTCTTTGAAACTGCCCCAGTATGCTGGGGATGGAAAATTCTGATACTGTAGTGTCACCCT
>CAYSZH010000033.1:0-33517 GCA_964435305.1 uncultured Granulosicoccaceae bacterium | reverse complement strand
TAGAAAATTAAATCGTCGTTTACGTAGGCAGCGCGGCGCCTCAATGGGTGAGAGCTTATTAGCCATCCCGTTGATAATTTTCATGGGCTTGGGTATCACACAGTTTGGTCTGCTCTATCACGCAAAGACGGTACTGAACTACGCCACCTTTGAGGCTGCAAGAGCGGGTGCGACTAATAATGCCCAGATTGAGGTGATGCGCAAGGAGCTCGGTTATCGACTTGCCGCTGTTTATGGTGGTGATGGCAGTGCTAAAACGGCTGCTATGGCGCTTACCCGATCAATGGTCGCTGTAAACGATACATCTGCTACAAAAATTGAAATTTTAAACCCAACAGAGGCTGACTTTTTACCCCCTGCGCAAGGTGGGCACGGAGTGATAAAAAGCGTTGTTGATCGACATGAAAATACCATTCCAAATGTGACGACAATTCCCAACAGTCATATGCGTTACAGGGCGGATTCGTTTCTAACAAATAAATCGATAAAAGATGCCAACCTTCTCAAGATAAAAGTCACTTACGGCTACCAAATGCGTATGCCATTTTTGGATATGCGGGTACCGTTGGCCGACCCTGTGTTACGTCACATTATGGGTGCGGTGGATCCGGATAACATGCTCTATTACATGCGAGGCATGATTCCGATTGAATCTGTTGCCACTGTACGTATGCAATCTGAAGCATGGTCGCACCAGGAATCGCCATTGGTCGAGCGCGCGTTCGATTCTGCCAAAGAGTGGGTGGATAACCAGATCAATGGCGATAGTAGTGACCCTGATGGTTTTAGTGGAGACAATACCGATCCGAATAATCCTTACGCAAACAATGTAATTGATGATCTATCCGCCGACCCTGACGGGCCTCCTTTGGAATGTGAAGAGGGGGGAGAGGTCGACGAAGATGGAAACCCTGTTGCCCCAGATGATTCTGAACTGGACGAAGACCAGGGATTCTTTGGAAACGTTTGGGATAGAGTAAAAGGGTCACTTGGTGCCGCCTATGATTTTGTGCGTGGCTTCTGGCAAGGAATGAAAAACCAGTTGACCGATCTTGCCAACATCGTTGCCCATCCTATTGAAACAGCGCAAGGCTTGATAGAACTTGGCAAAGCCTTTATCGATAAGCCAGAAGAAACACTCGCCGCAATAGGTCAAGCCTTAGGCCAAGATTTAAATGCCTTGGTTAATTGCGGTGCCTATGATCGAGGGCGAGTCATCGGAGAGTACGTCAGTCCGGTTTTTATGTTGAAGCTTGCCGGAAAACTGGCCAAGTTCTCAGGAGATTTGGACCTCTCATTAAAATCCACCAAGTACGACCTTGAATGTGCAAGCTTTGTGGCTGGCACCCCCATTTGGACGCCTAATGGCCTGGTGCCAATAGAGTCCATTGTCGAAGCTCAGTGGGTTAATTCCCGGGATTCCACAAGCTATCTGGATGAGCCTCAGCAAGTTCAGAGCGTTTTCTCCAGGACGGCTCCGCTTTATTTTCAACTAACCACTGAGTCAGACCAAATCGGTTTAACAGCTGAACATCCTGTATGGGTACAAGGTCGTGGATGGGTAGAAGCTCAGCATGTTCTCCCAGGGGATGTGTTGGCAAGTATTGATGGTGATTCACTTGTAATAAGCAATGAACTAATTAATGAATCGGTTGAGGTATTTAACTTTTCCGTTGCTAACACGCCAAATTATTTTGTTGGCTTGGGCGGCTTATGGGTTCATAACGCAGTATGTCGATTGCCTTGGGTTCAGCAAATGGTTGACTTCCCTGATGTGGAGCTCGCGCCGATAGATCGGGCAAACCTTTTCGGCGGGCCCACTACAGGTAATCAGAGTAGTTTACGTGGCAGGTTAACGAGTGGTTATCCCAATCTTGAACTTTATGCAACAGGTACAGAGGCTGCCTGGCAAGCTCATCATGTTATTCCGTGGAACCTGAGAGACAATCCGCTATTGCAAGAACTGAACTTCGATTTCAATTCCCTTCACAATGCAATACCGCTTCCTACCAGTAGAGACTTGAATTCTGCAGCACATTTGGGTGCGCACAAACAAGTGTATAATGAGGCTATTGAAGAATTCCTCGAAAAGGTTGACGATTTGGTAGACAGTGATGGTCAACCTGTCAGTAAGGAAGTCAAAATGAACGCAATTGTGGATGGTATCGAAAATTTACGAGAATCATTAGCCCAAGACTCCATACAACTCAATGGCAGCCCTGATATCGCAAAGACTGATTTTGATCAGGTGCTAAATGTGGCCATTGAGATAGCAAACAGACCTTATCAATAGTCGATGGCGTTTTATAGTTGATTAAACCTGCTGTGCTAATTATCAGAGAATTTTAGTTAAGACGTTTAGGAAAATTTAGAAAGGCTGCACTATGTTAAAAACTATTTTTGAATCCATTGATGAACCCTCAGCATTAGCAATTGAAAAGGCACAGGCACTTGTTGAGTCTGATGCATTGTTGGCGGGTCTTGGGCAAAACTGCGCCGATTATGCTGTACCAGCCAACTTCTCCGTAATACAAGATCTTAAGCGTTCAGTCTATCTGCTCACGTCTCAAGAGATGTGGGAAGACGACAGTAAAGATCAGTATTTCGCTGATATTCGTACTGAAGCAGTTAATATTTATAAGGACTTTGATAAACAAGAACAAAGGCGGCGTTCAAAATGTGTCAGAGGTAAGACGGGAGATTTAACTAACTACTTGAACCCGATATTTGAGGGAATCATCAGTAAACACGGAATTGTTGAGTATCTTCATGAGCATAATTCTGGTTCTTACGATCTGCAAGAGACAGCGTCTGTGATGGAACAAATATACGTTGATGTTTTGAGCATTTTTATATTGGATATCGTTAAGGCTGGTTTCTTTGGCGGTTTGGATAAATGGCCTAGCGCGCAATACTATTACGAATGTTTGCTAACAGGTGGGTACCCCACAGGGTGGATTGGAGAGCCTCCGGAATCTGGCGGAATAGCAGCAGATTGCGTGCAGCTTTTACACTATGGTCCGCAAGTAAAAAGCTAGGAAATGTGCTATGACAGCGTTTGCGATAGGTGAAATATTTGGGCGGTTCTTTCTCAGTTATCTGATTGTGTTTGTTGTGCTGCTAATGTTGTGTAAATTCGATTTAAAACAGACGTTTAAACGCAGCTACCAGTGGTACTCAATCGCGATTGTGTTCTTGATTTTTGTGCTGGGCATCGCGGCGTCAGCGTCAAGAAGTGGTGCGGTATGAAAAACGATTATGTAGTTGAGCAACATATAAGAGATGTCCGTAAACCAAGCAAGCTGTTTTTCCTATTGATTAGTCTGGGGCTTACGCTCTGTACATTATTGATCATTTTATTTTTCTCGGTAGCGGATGCAATTGCAGGCAACGAACCATCACCCAGAAAATATTCCGAGCAAAGAACAATGCGTTCTTATAAAGAGTTAGACATGGGAATACAGATTTGGACTGAGCATGAGCCAGCATGGATAGTTGAAAAAAAATACCTCGGGCGTAGGCCAGTATTTCTAACTCAAAGCCCGCCGAACGCCTATCCACCCGCTTCCATGAGTATTATCAGCTATGCGAATATGACTGGTGGTTCAGAGGCGTTTGAAGAATACACCGAGATCGCGCTAAAGCAAGGTCTTAGGAATTTCGGCATAGCGCCAGAGAGTGCGGTGAACATCGAAAGGGTGCCCGCAGCTTACGGGGACTTATCGGGTATAGAGCTTAATTTTGGTGCAACCATTTATGGCGCAGCTGCCGATGTGAAGTTATTCATCGGCCATGGTAAATCTAGAGGTCCCGTGATGTTGCAGCTATACACCTTGCCTGGAAAAATGTCTCACCTTGGTGATCATATTAAGCGCAGCTGGTCTAACATAAGATATTTGTAATTGCGATTTCGAGTTAGTAGCGTGACGGATGCTCGCTACCGACTAACACCGGCTCGGCCACACGGATAGTTTCACTGGTGTACAAGTCAAGACCGTCAGATTTCAATTGCGCATATACACGCCAATTTAATTCAGATGTGGGGTAGTCGTAAGGTACGCCTGCCAAGCGGTGATCAAAAGCCCGGCTTTGTTGAAAAGTACTCCCCGGAAAACGGTTGATTGTTTCAGTGTTCTGCGGATATCCGAACCCTTGTGCGGGTGCTTCATAGTAATCCAAAAGATTAGCTCTTTCTAATCGCATCGGCATTTTAAATTCAAACGGAAACGTTTCAGAATGACCGGCGTTGTGCTCTGTTTGCTGCAGCAATACCTGTTTTCTTTCAAATACCGTTTTTCTGGAATTTTTGTCTTCGCCCTCCTGTTTGTGGTTTATGGTTTCGACACATTTAAGTGTCACTACCAATTCATCGGTGCTGGATGCTTGTTTTAACTCTAGCTGGATGGTACCAGTGAGCATTTCGCGCGGGTTTAGATCGATGTTGTCTAGCAATAGCTTGATACTGCCTTTTTTCTTACGCATAGAACTCGTTATAAATAGAGCGCCTACGATAGCAACAATAATGATTAATACGATAGTGCCGGACATATTTTTCTCCAATCTTGGTTTTTTCGCATCGTGTGACCATGCCTAATCACTTTTTTCATGTGAGCGGGCGGTGGTTAACTGTTGCTCGCGAAGTGTTTCTTTTTGCGCAGCAGATTAAGGCATGAAACCGTCGAGAATCGGATCAAGTATTTTGCGGATATTTGGAAATTGACTGCGAGGAAGAGGGCATTAATGACAATAGAAGCCCTTTTTTCTTTTAACACAGGAAGGTAAGATGTTTTACCTGCTGATCACATCCGACACAGTTGGTCGAAGATACTTAAACATTGAACCGTTGCGAAATCTTTTGATTACACTGTGAGCAGTCAAAATAATACTCCGCAAAGTAATGGCATACAAGACATATACGTGTCAAAGCCAGCTCAGGAAGCCGGTGGTAAAGCATTGCTGGATTCCAACTCACAGTTTATCAGTGAGTTATTTCAACGCTGCCCGTGCAACATTAACGACATCTCCCAGAGCGCAAATCAGAGTGTGTTGGTGGAAGTGTTTAGGGAAACCTGTATACAAGATAGTATCGCCCGTTTTTTGGCGATTATCTTTCCGTTTGAGCCCGCGATGTTGTTGATCCGTGGTGGCCTTATACAAATGAAGGCTAATGAATACATCGATCCATTTGATCGAATAGTGGGCCTGGCTCAACAAGTAGGGCCGGATTCGTTTAAGAGCGGACGCCATGAGCTCAGTGCCGCCACAAAAGCAAGCCTCTCGCAATTAGAAGATGAGCTTGCCGTACTGGAGCAGAAACACAGCTTGCTGGACTACAACACAGTCTGGTTAAACAATCATCCCAAGCTGCATATACTTGAACAAACAGAATGGAGCGACACCTTGGACCGGCTTGCAGCCATTCTCTCAGCCAAGCAAAAAGAAAAGCGTGGTGAAAACCTCTCCAGAGAAACCAGAATAGCCATTGCCTTGTGTGAGCTTGCCAACATGGAATTCGAAGCCATCACTACCATGGAGCCTCGCTTAAGCATTCACGGTCAGTCGCTATTGGGTTTCAATTTTACAACGCACGAGGGGGCCTTCCTCTTTTATGAAAAAGACGGCGAAGCAATCATGCACGAACAAGGTGGTTTGCGACCCGTTTGCAGGCTAGTGCTGAATGAAGACTTTTAGATTCTGCCCTTTTTCGCTGGAATAATACTTTCCCACGAAAACCGCCTATCCCGTACCTCTCTGCTGCTAAAATAGCGTTCCAAGTTCGTTTTATCACGTATTTGATTGCAACTTTGATTTTTCCTCGCTTCAGCTGGCGCGTTTTGCGCATATAGGCCTCAGCTGCTTAAAAATACGATCACTATTTTGAACACACTAATACTAAACCCTGCCTCTGGGCTATTTATCGATATACCAGGTCGTTCGCAGCCGCGCAGGCCTTTGTCGTCTGTTGATAAACGCTCAATGGGAGAGCGCATATGAGAGATGAAATACTGGATAGGCTTCAGCATGAGTGGTTTGGTAACGTGCGTGCCGATTTACTCGCTGGGCTGGTCGTTGCGCTTGCACTCATTCCTGAAGCCATCGCCTTCTCCATCATTGCAGGCGTTGACCCGAAAGTGGGCTTGTATGCCTCTTTCTCCATTGCGGTGATCGTCGCGATCACCGGCGGCAGACCTGGCATGATTTCCGCTGCCACGGCCGCCACCGCCGTATTGATGGTTACTCTGGTTAAGGAGCATGGCCTTCAGTATTTACTGGCGGCAACTGTGCTTGCTGGCCTGCTGCAAATTGTCGCCGGAATATTCAAACTTGGCTTTGTGATGCGCTTTGTTTCGCGCTCTGTGATGACAGGGTTTGTTAATGCACTGGCCATACTCATATTTTTAGCTCAATTGCCCGAGCTGATTAATGTGCCGGCATTAACCTATGTGATGATCGCAGCCGGCCTTGCGATCATCTATCTATTGCCAAGGGTGACCAATGCCGTGCCTTCGCCTTTGGTCTGTATTTTGGTTTTAACAGTAATCAGCATTGCTTTGGGTCTGGACATTCGAACCGTAGGTGATATGGGTGAATTACCTTCAACATTACCCATTTTTTTATTGCCTGATATTCCACTGACATTCGAAACCTTCAAGATAATTCTTCCCTATTCAATTGCTGTAGCCGCCGTTGGATTGCTCGAGTCGCTTATGACGGCCTCAATCGTTGATGAATTAACTGATACACGAAGTGATAAAAACAGAGAGTGTATTGGTCAGGGCATTGCCAATACTGCAACCGGCTTTATTGGTGGTATGGCGGGCTGCGCCATGATCGGCCAGTCCATCATTAACGTTAAGTCTGGCGGGCGCGGGCGTTTATCGACGTTTTGTGCGGGTATCTTTTTATTACTTATGATTGTGTTTCTAGGCGATTGGGTAAAGCAAATACCGATGGCTGCTCTGGTTGCCATAATGATCATGGTTTCGATTGGTACGTTTAGCTGGTCTTCCTTGCGCCATCTAAAAGAACACCCGCGTAGTTCATCTATCGTGATGCTTGCTACGGTGTTTGTGGTCGTGGGTACACATAATCTGGCAATTGGTGTGTTTGTTGGTGTGCTGCTGTCGGGCATCTTTTTCGCGTGGAAAATCGCCCAGTTGTTTCGCGTTAGTTCTGTTGTGAATACGGCCGGTACGGAACGTACCTATGTAGTAGAGGGCCAATTGTTTTTCGCCTCCGTTGAAGACTTCAATACATCATTTGATTTCAAAGAATCACTGGAAAAAGTCATCATTGATGTAGCGCAAGCGCATATCTGGGATATTTCCAGTGTCTCTGCGCTCGACATGGTAGTGTTGAAGTTTCGGCGTGAAGGCGCTGAGGTGGAGATCATTGGTCTTAATGAAGCCAGTGAAACCATTGTGGATAAACTGGGTGAACACGATAAACCAGGTGCCATAGAGCGTCTGCTGGACCATTAGTCATGAAGAAAATTACTGCGCTGGTGGATGGGTCTCGATACTCCGAGAGTGTTTGTGATCATGCGGCCTGGTTTGCAAGCCGAGAAGATTCATCTTTAATGTTTTTACATGTTCTTGGACGTCGAGATGGTGTTGGTGACAATGCCGATCTCAGTGGCAGTATTGGTCTGGGAGCGCGTTCAGCACTGCTCGAAGAATTGGCGGAGCTAGATGGTCAAAAGGCGCGACTGGCTAACAAACGTGGTCGTGCAATATTGGATGATGCCAAAGTTCATGCAGAGGAGCTGGGGGCGGTGAACGTCACCACGATGCTGCGCAATGGTCAGTTACTTGAAACCGTGCACGAATTCGAGGCTAAAACAGATCTTATCGTGATTGGTAAACGCGGTGTCGCCTCCAACTTCGATATGGAGCACCTCGGGTCAAACCTGGAACGCTTGGTCCGATCCACCAAGTTGCCTGTGCTGGTGGCAGCCAGGGCGTTCAAGCCAATTCAAAAAATTGTTGTGGCGTTTGATGGCGGTGCCAGCTCCATGAAAGCCATAGAGCATCTGGCCGCCAGTTCTGTATTCAAAGATCTGCATTGCCTGTTGCTGCATGTGGGTACGGAGTCTTCAGTAAATCATCAGCAGCTTGAAGGCGCCGTAGCGGTGCTCAAGAACGCTGGCATTAAGGCGCACTCCAAGTCGGTGGTGGGGCAGGCTGATACCGTAATTTCGAATACGGTTGAACAGGATGAATTCGATCTGCTGGTGATGGGGGCATATGGCCATTCACGTATCCGAAATCTCATAATTGGCTCAACCACCACGCAAATGCTGGCATCCTGCAAAGTGCCAGTATTGCTATTTAGATAAATTATTAGATAAATGGAAGATAAATGTGGCCCCGACTATAGGGTCGTAGCCCCCGTCTAATCGAGCGATTTCCCACGCAGTCTGCTGGGATTATTTGTCGTAATTGCCAACAAACCGACTTTCCTTACGCGGCTCTTCTGACTGTCCGTCACAGACAGGCTGCTCCTTGTAGTTTATAGTGTCTTCTCTTCCAGTCGCGATTAAACCAATGCGGCTAGAAAGCTACTTCCTCTTCCACAGCAAGTCGCCTCAGTATCAGTATATGAATTCGGTATCAAAACCTGCGTCAGATAATCTGACGTTTGAACAACTCGGCTTGCCGAAACCACTGCTCTCACTGCTTAGGGAAGTTGGGTACGAAGCCCCAACCCCAATTCAGGCAGAAACCATTCCTCTGCTGCTGGAGGGGAGAGACATTGTCGGCCAGGCGCAAACCGGTACCGGTAAGACGGCTGCGTTTGCTTTACCGGCTATTTCTGGACTCAAGTCTTCAGGCAAGGTGCCACAAGTGTTGGTATTGACGCCAACGCGCGAATTGTCCATTCAGGTGGCTGAAGCGTTTCAAACTTATGCTGGGCATATGAAGTCGTTTTCGGTACTGCCAATATATGGTGGTCAGGACTACCGCATTCAGGTGTCTGCGATAAAACGGGGTGTGCAAGTCATTGTCAGCACGCCTGGCAGGTTAATGGATCATATTCGTCGTGGTGTATTGAGCCTTGAGCACTTGCAACTACTTGTTTTGGATGAAGCCGATGAAATGCTACGCATGGGTTTTATAGAAGATGTGCAGTGGATACTTGAACAAACGCCTGATACACGCCAAATAGCCTTGTTTTCTGCCACCATGCCCGTGCCTGTGCAACGCATTGCCAAAAAACACTTAAATAATCCGGTTACAGTCAAAATTAAGAGTGAAAGTAATACCGCGTCCACTATTCGCCAACGCTACTGGCCAGTGCAGGGCGTGCATAAACTGGATGCGCTTACTCGAATACTTGAAGCTGAAGATGCTGATGGCGTGATTGTGTTTGTACGTACGAAAACCGCGTCGGTCGAATTGGCTGAAAAATTAGCGGCGCGTGGTATGCGCAGCGCGGCGCTCAATGGTGAGATACCGCAGAAACAGCGTGAGCAAACGGTTAATAAACTTCGTAAGGGTCAGCTGGATATATTGGTGGCCACCGATGTTGCGGCGAGAGGACTCGATGTAGAGCGTATCAGCCATGTGATTAACTACGATATACCTTATGACACAGAATCTTATGTGCACCGCATCGGTCGAACCGGTAGAGCTGGGCGTACAGGGGATGCCATACTGTTTGTCGCACCGCGTGAGCGTCGCATGCTCTCTATTATTGAAAAATCGATAGGGCGCTCGATCGACAAATTACAGTTACCGACGATTCAGGATATAAACGAACAACGCGTACTGCGATTAACCAAGCGCGTTACCGAAACACTTAACGAGGTCGACCTGTCTTCGCACAAAGCCGTGATCGAGCAATACCTGGGTGAGCATGAAGTGCGTGGCGCCGATGTTGCGGCTGCACTTGCCTACTTATTACAACAAAGCGCGCATAAGTCTGTCGCAGCAGGCTCTACCACCGAGCCAGCCTCACGATCCGGATCGGAGCGCAGTTCAAAGCGGCGCGAAAAACCCGAACAGATGCGAGCGTCAAATCAATCGCGGCGTGAAAAATCTGAGCCAAACCCGCGACGGCCCAGTGAAAATTCTTCTGTGCAGGCGGATCATGGCCGTGACGCAGCGCGTGCTGATACGCGACGCAAACGCGGAGATAGCGAAGGTAATAAAGTAAGCGCACATCGTAAATCGGCCGTACCCATGCCTCGGCTAGAGCCTGAGATGGAGCGCTTTCGATTGGAAGTTGGGAACGATCATGGCGCAGTACCCGGGAAAATTGTTGGGGCAGTCGCAAATGAAGCCGGTATCGAAAGCCAATATATTGGGCGCATTAGTATCCATGACGAATTTACACTTATGGATTTGCCAGAGGGTATGCCCAAAGAGATATTCAAGGATCTTAAAAAAACACGCGTTTGTGGTCGACCACTGCGTATCAGCCGTGTTAATCCTGCAGAGGGTGATGGCTTTGGACACAGCCTGCCGGATATAAGCGACCCAAAGCAGCGCGCCAGCGCACCGGCTAAGAAACGCAAGAAACCTAAGACCAAGGCCGGCAAGTCGACGAAAAAAGTGGGCAAAAAGCGGAAAGCTAAACCTAAAGCTCGTGCGACGAGCTAACGCCTCTAAACTGGCTCAGTTCTAAGCCCGGCCACCGGCATGCCGTTTCAGTAGCGACAGGTGTTGTATTATTCGCACCTTAATATTGAAGCAGCCGCAACTATATGCTTAAAATGCAACACTCGTTTAGTTGCAGGTAAGCACCGTGGTGTACGCACAAGCCAAACCGACCGATCCAGCCGCGATTCCGGTGGTAGATCTTACACCTTTGCGGGATCGCTCTGCGCCACTTGACGTCGCGCGCTTACTCCATGCAGCCAGCTGTAATCTGGGTTTCATATATGTAAAAGGGCATGGAATTCCGCAAACGGTTATTACCGCTGCCCGTGAGCAGGCCTATGATTTTTTTAGAGCGCCAGATCCTGAAAAAGCGGCTGTCGTCGTTTCCGCACAGCATCGCGGTTGGCTTGGCCCCGGTGCGGCCAAAATGGGTACTGGTGCCAAAACCGATCTCAAAGAAAGTTTTATTTGGGGCTATCAACGCGATGACGGTTCAACTCCTCAAGATCATCCACTGCGCGGCCCCAATCAATGGCCAGCGCGCGTTCCAAAGCTTGAAGAGGCGGCTTTAGCGTATTCCAATAGCGCCCACGAAGTTGCCATGCACCTGATGCGTGGTTTTGCGCTAGGTCTTGGCTTACCGGAGATGTTTTTTCTTCAAACCTGTACGCAACCGATGAGCCGAGCCTCATTTGTTTACTATCCGGCGCAGCCAGAGGATGCCGGTGAAGAGCAATTTGGGGTAGGCCCCCATACTGATTTTGGCGTGCTTACGGTGTTGTGCCAGGATGAAACAGGTGGCCTGCAAGTGCAAAACGCGATTGGTGAGTGGATACACGCTCCACCGATTGAAGGTAGCTTGGTGGTTAACGTCGGTGATTTACTGTCACGCTGGACAGCGGGTGCATTTAAGTCAACGCCGCATCGTGTCGTCAACGCCTCCGGACGAGAGCGTTTGTCTCTTGTGCTGGCGTTTGACCCCGATCCTAAAACGCTGATCGATGCAAGCTCTATTCCCGGGCTTAATACAACAGAGCCAGCGATCACTTGCGGGGATTATCTTGAATGGCGCTTTGCCAAGGCATTTGCCTACCGCACACCCGCTACGCAAGCGAGCGTGGATACCGATAGTAACCTGCATGAATAAGCGCGAAAACGATATTGCCGATAACGATCATGCAATAGGTATCGCACTGCGTGATCTGCGTAAAATCCAAGGTTTGTCCGCGCGGCAGCTTGCCAGCTTGTCCGATATATCAGCAGCCATGATCAGTCGAATTGAGAGTGGTCAGGTATCGCCATCGATTGCCACAATGACAGCACTAAGTTCGGCGCTGGATGTGCCCTTGGTGAGCCTGTTCCGAGACGTGCCTTCTGATCGCACAGACTTTACCCACGTGAAAAAGGGCGATGGTGTGGTATCTACACGACTTATGGGTGAGCATATGCACCACTTTATCAACCTTGCATCACATCAGCGCCGCGATCTGAAATTTGATGCACATTTAGTGACGTTTAGACCGCAACAATGTGATCCTCCTCACTACGTCGGACACGGTGTGGTTTTCATGCACGTGATAAAGGGGTCCGCCAAATTCCACTATGGCAAGCAGTTACTGACGCTTAAAAAAGGGGACAGCTTAAGTATTGATGCAGAGCTGACACACGGTGTAGGGGAGGTGTTGTCAGACGAATTTACCTTTCTATCGGTACAGTCGGAGACCAGAACATGAGCGCCTGGATCAGCATGATCTGCGATGATGATGCAAACGACGAACTGCGGGAGGCGTTAAAGCTTGCCCGCACGCCACATGGCACGGTGGATAACGTGATGCGCGTGCACTCGCACAGGCCCAGTACGATGCGCGGGCATGTCGCCCTGTATCGGGCAGCCTTGCACGACGATGCGAATTCGATTCCTGAGTGGTTTCAGGAAACCATTGCCTCTTACGTGTCGATTCTTAATCAGTGCGAGTATTCGCTCGCCAACCACTGGAGCAACGCACGTCACTTGCTAAACGATGATGTCAGAGCGGACGATATCGAAGCTGCACTGCATGCTGATACACCGGAAACTGCTTTTAGTGGTGCTGAATTGGTTTTTTTGCAATACGCCAGAAAACTCACGCTAACACCCGCCCAAATGCAAAAAGAGGATGTCGATCGGCTGCATGCGGCAGGCGTCAGTGACGGCGAGGTATTGGAGGCGAATCAAATAATAGGCTATTTCAATTACGTAAACCGCTTACTCAATGGCTTGGGTGTGACAACTGAGGGCGATACCGTTGGTTACTACTCCAGTGGCGACGTTGTTGATAGTTAAAGAGCGAACCATTGGAAATGAATCAGTCGACAGTTGCAGATGAATTTAATGGAGCGTTGAAATTACTGCGTGATTGTGTCTGTGCGCAGTCGGGTGAACGTTTACTTATTGTGAGTGAACCTGAAGACTCGGCTTTTTATGATGCGGTTGCACCAAAGATGGTGGCGAAGGCTGGGCGTGAACTTGGGTTAACAGTATATGAGATGCAGTCTCGTGCATCGATACAGAACGAATCTGACAAAGCCATCTTGCTGGATTCGTTGCGTGGCTTCGACCACATCGTATTCTTTTCACGGGTGGGTGACCAAATACGTTTTGAGGGGCAGCAGTGTATGCCTCCTGCGACCATGTGCTACACGTTGAACGAACGTGCACTGCAGTCCGATTTCGGCACGGCTTGCCATCACGGTCTGTCGGAAATTAAAACTGCGATCGATAGCACGTTTGAAATGGCTGAGAGTGTCCGCATAACCTGCCCACAAGGTACTGATATTAGTGGGCGCCCTGTCTTTACTGCAGACCCCGTTGAGGTCAGTGTGAAACGCTTTCCGCTACTGGTACCCCGACCCGTGCCCGCGCAGGGTATGGCAGGGCGTGTTGTGCTAAGTCGCTTTCTTATTGGCACCGGCTCACGTTACTACGACCCGTATTTTTTGGCTCTACCGGAAAAGGTGGTGGCGGAGGTTGAAAACAATGCCATTACTGGTTTCGAGGGCAATTCGGAGGCGGTTGAACGCGTGAGGGCGCACTATCTTTCAGTGAGTGAGCAACTCTCGATCGCACCGTGGTATGTGGATTCATGGCACGCGGGTATTCACCCGGGCTGTCAGTTCGAGGCCGATGCGCAAAGCGATATCATGCGCTGGTCGAGCACGGCATTTGGGAACCCGAGAATATTGCATTTTCACACCTGTGGCGAGTATGCGCCGGGGGAAATATCCTGGAACATTCTTGATCCCACGGTTGTCGTTGATGGCGTCGCTTTGTGGGAGGATGGGCAATTGCATCCAGAGCGACTTGATGGTGTTGCGAGTATTTTGGAACGTCACCCGCGTCTTGCAAAGTTGTTTGCCAATCCGGCACGTGCTATTGGCTTGTTGCGTTAACAGTATTTTATCGATCCTCTTTGTAAACTTTACTTATTCGAATCAATTTTTTGTTTGTATCCAATTGACTGGTTTGTTTTAAAAGTGACTTAAGGCCATGCTGGGTGCGCATGCAACGAAGCCGGTTTATTTTCAAGCGTAAAGCGAAACGTTAATCCTATTCAATGTTATTTAGTTCATAAAGTGAACGATTTTTTACCAACTGCTTTATTTGACAGCAATTTCACCGCGGTCGGGTTTCTTTAATTGTTTAAAGCTCGAAAAAATAAGGGTGCATTTTTTTATAAAAATAAATTGACTTTTTTATTTCGATTATCACGGAGCTGACGTTTAATAATAATTTAACGGTGTGTATATTTTAGTAAGTGTATGCTGCGTAATTACTGGTGTTAGTTTTTAGTTCGATCGTATAATTACCCGCCTTTAGGTATTAGTGTTTTTGAATAAACCATTTGACGATGAGCCAATTTTGAGGCACTTTATAGGCTCGGACAAAGTTTACTAGTACACGATAAAAAGAAGGCGGCGTTGGAGCCAATTTGACCGGTCAAGTAAATTCACGTCCCAACGATACTTGGAGGTATGGTTGTTGTTTGAAGGAATGCTATCTTTTGCCATTCGTCTTACTGAAACTAAGCGTTTACCAAAGTTTGGCATTGTTCATTGATTTAAAATGGTGCTAATTAAACGCCGTTAATAAATATGGTGATCTCGGCAGTGATACAGCGTTTGGATAATTGCCGGATTAACACTCCCTTCGTCTTCGACTTGTTTAAACAGTAAAAACTAAGGTTACAAGAATAGCAATTTGGTAGTTGGCGCCGATAGCTCAAGAAGATCGGCTTTAGTTCCCTGGTTAACATGGGTTGGTGGATGGATTCCTCAAAAACAAATTCGGTCGCGGTAGTCGCGGCGGCAAACAACGATCGACAGCTCATGCAGAGCCTGCTTGAAAACGCTGGCTACTCGCCAGGCGTCTTTCCCTGTGCGGCATCATTTGAAGATTCAGGTGCCTGTCCAGCGGCCATGATCGTCTGTCATAGGAGAGCATCAACTGGCCTATTATCGAATTTACCCAAACGGAACGGTCATCAACGCGTTGTCGTGTTCTCCGATTGCATGGCGGAGCAGACTATTGTAGGAACGCTTGAGGCGGGTGCACACCATTTTTTCGATATTAATGAGTCTCAAAACCTCATGCAGGCAAGGCTTGAGGCTGCACTGCGTCAGAACGCGCTGCAAAAACAGCGCGAACTCCATATCGACCCGTTCAAGTTTAATCTTGAGCGTCGTGTCGTAACGCTTGATGGGCAGCTTGTTAACCTAAGCCCGAAGGAATACGAGTTTGCATACTATCTTTTTTCAAATCGGCATAGAGTTGTTGTCAATTCAGAATTGATGACTTCGGTTTGGTCACTGCCATCTACAATGGACGCCAGGCGTATTGATACAGCCGCATGCCGAGTGCGCAAAAAAATGCAGCTTAGTGAGGCGTCGACTGGTTGGTGTTTGCGACGCCTGCGTCGGGTTGGATATGAGCTTCAGTGGCGAGGTGAGCAATTAACAACGACCGATGCTCGCATGGTAGAGCCTGCTCGCCCCTGCGATGCTGTTCTAGCAGTGGCTAATGACAAGATCAACACGACCACAACGACGTCGCGCAAAAATATTCGCAAGCCTGCTGCAAGTGCTAAAGCCAAAAGGCATAATGAAGAACGCTTTACACTGCCAAGTGTTGAAATTGCTTAACTGGAAAAACGCGTGCCGGCGTTACTTGGGCTGACTCTGCGCTACCTCCTTGAGCCCTTTTGCGTTTACGCCTAATCTTGTCGCATTCACCAGCGCTCTTCTAATCGAGGGTGCGGGCGCCAACGTAAACAAATCCCCGTTTTGCCCACACAGTTGCTTTTCGATCGCACACGACTTGGCCAGTTTTGTTTGCGCTTGCATATGCTCCTGCTCACCGTGCACAGGGACTAAGGTGCGCGGCTTTATCCAATCATAAAGTGCTGCGAGCTCTTCCTCGGCCGGGTGCCCGGATGCGTGTATGGGAATATCTGAGGTTTCTGGCGTAATCACGATAATCTGCATGGCTTTGAGTCGGCTTATGAGAGTTTCAATCGCTTGTTCGTTACCGGGAATGGCACGCGCACTGAAAATGACAGTGTCACCAGGGCCTAGCGATAGATCGCGAAACGATTCCATACTGAGTCGATACAAAGCCGTACGCGGTTCACCTTGGCTGCCAGTTGCCACTAACAACAGTGAATGCGCCGGCAAATACCCAAGATGTGCAGAATCTACCAATGTTTCATTGTGATCCCACAAACCAATGGTGCGCGCTGCTGACACGGTGTTGATGAGTGATCTTCCCAACAGTCCCAGATGGCGTCCGGTGGTGGTGGCCGCATTTGCCAGTGTTTTCAAACGCGCAATATTGCTTCCAAAGCACGCAACTACAACGCGCCCCTGAGCCGATTGCACATGCCGCAACAAGCCCGGATACAGGGTTGATTCCGATTGGGAATGGCCCGGGATGTTGGCACAGGTGCTGTCGCAAACCATCGCGTCGATGCCAGATTCACCAATTTTTCGATAAACCGCTTCGCTGTAATGGTGGCCCACTTGTGGATCAGCATCTAACTTCCAGTCACCGGTATGAAATACACTGCCTGCGGCTGTGCGGATCACCAGGCCACAAGGGTCGGGTATGGAGTGCGTGTTGGGCACCCATTCGATATTGAAAGCACCAATATCAAGCCTGTCACCAGATTCAACAATGCGGATGGGGACTTTGTGTTCCAGATTGTGTTCGACCAGTTTACGTCGCAGCATTTCGGCCGTGAATGCACCGGCAAACACTGGGCACTTCAGGCGTGGCCATAAATAGGGAACAGCGCCTATATGGTCTTCGTGGGCATGTGTTAGCAGTATCCCGGCTAGTTGCTCACGTCGGCTGACAATAAAATCCGGGTCCGCCATTTGCACGCGATAACCACTATTGTTGGTACCATCGGCATCGCGGAAGGTGACGCCACAGTCAACCATAATCCAGCTTTCGTCATGGCCATATAAGTTCATGTTCATGCCAATTTCACCGCATCCACCCAGTGGCAGAAAACATAAATTGTGTCGATCGGGTGTCATACAGTGTTTGTCATGGTCTCAAAGGGATAATATGGGTTGCATAAACCGTTGTAACAACCGGCAGGTCTGAGCAAATATTTATGTATACATTACTGATCGTTTTTTTTCTTGTGTCGATTATATTTTCGTTTTTATGTTCGATCTGGGAAGCTGTGTTACTGAGTATCACACCCTCTTTTGCCCAAATAAAGAAACAAGAGGGCGGTGAACTGGGCAATAGTATTGAGGAATTCAAAGCCAATATCGACAGACCACTGGCTGCTATCCTTACGCTAAACACCATTGCTCACACTGTAGGAGCGATTGGAGTAGGCGCTCAGGCAACCGCAATCTGGGGTGCATCTATTATATCAACTGCTGTGGTGCCAGTTGTAATGACTCTGGCAATTTTATTGTTATCCGAGATCATTCCTAAAACAATCGGTGCTAATTACTGGCGTGAACTGGCAGGCTTCACTGTCAGATCACTCAAATTCATCATGAAAGTGCTTGCACCACTTGTTTACATAAGCCAGCTCATCACCAAAGCACTAAAAAAAGACAAACAGGCGAGTGTGCTTAGCCGAGCGGATTTTAGTGCGATGGCGGAGCTGGGTAGCAAAGAAGGTGTCTTTGATGAGGGCGAATCAAACCTCCTGCGGAGCTTTCTAAAATTTGACACGTTAAAGTCAAATGATGTGATGACACCGCGCACCGTAGTACTGGCTGCACCGCAGAACACAACGGTAAAAAGCTTTCATCAAGCTAACCCGAAACTGCGCTTTTCTCGCATTCCCGTTTATGCAGAATCAATGGATCAAATCACGGGTTATGTGCTCAAAGACGAACTCCTTGCGGCACTGGTTACTGAATTAGAGGCCGGTGAGTCTGCAGCTTCCGCAATAACACTGGGTGATCTTCGACGAGATATTGTTGTTGTTAATCAGGATCAACCAATCCCCGGGTTGTTCAATGACTTCACCGAAAAACGTGAGCATATTGCATTGGTAGTTGGGGAGTTTGGTGGCATGCAAGGTATTGTCACAATGGAGGACGTGCTCGAAACCTTGCTAGGTTTGGAAATAGTAGACGAGCTGGATAACACGGTCGATATGCAGGCACTGGCGCGTAAGCAATGGGCAACACGTGCCAGAGGAATGGGTCTGGATCCGGAGGCTGTGCAGGTTAAGAATTAGGCGCTGCCCTTGTAAAAACATAATCTATCGCAATAAATGACGGGCAAAAAAAAACCAGCCTCATCTTAAGATGATTAGCTGGTTTTTTTATTCCAGGATCTGCGGCAAGGTATCACTTAAAACCTGTTTTATTCTCCGTTAATAACTCAAAAAGAACATATTAAGCTTTCGGGTTATATGCGCTGCACCAAGCCTCACCTGCGACTTCAGAACCAGGAAACAGTGGGCATGGGCCAGAAGCTGCATCTGCCGCACCTTGGAACAAACCGCAGTTAGTGCACATTTGGTCAGGCTTTTCTGATTTTTCAACATACTGCAGCGCACTTGCTTGAGCTGAAGCTGGATCGACCATGCTCGCTGCATGGCTTGGCAGTGTGGTTACAAGGGCCGCGACAGGAACTGCGACTACGCCTGCACCCATTGCAGAGACCATTTGACGACGTTTTTTATCAACCATGTAACTTTCTCCAGTTAGTGAATTAATTCTACTTCGTGATAATAACCTTATAGACAGTAAGGATGCGCCCGATGTTCCCCAATACTGTGTCAAAAGCGTAACAATCTCACCTAATCCAGAGAAATATCGGCTGTGCAATGTCAAAATTGAGAGAATTGATGCAATTTAGTGCCGTACTACACCTCGTTTACGTTCTTCCTTTGCCAGCGCGCTTATGGCGGTTCGAGCAATATTGACCGCTTTACGGGTGGACTCCTGACTCTTCATCCGTGCTTCCTGCTCGCGTTTTGCGACATCACGTATCTCATGCTGAGCAACAGCGGCTTTTCTGGCTAGCATGGCAGCCTTGCGCGCCATTTCACGGCTGCGGGAAATTTCTTGCTGCTGCAACCTGAGCCGCATGCGTTCTTTGCTGAGCAATTCACCAATGAGCGCTTGCTGCTTGCGTGCTTTTTCGATCAGCACACTCTGCGCGGCGATCACAGACTCGGCCGCTTTTCTCGCTGAATCTTCCGATTTAAGCAGATCTTCCTTCTGGGTCAGGAGCCTTGCCGATGATTCGTTATTCAGTTGCTGGTCTGCCACAGTTTGGTTTCGCAATTCATCTAGCTGAACCAAACCGTTTTCAAGTTCTTCAATCGAACCTGTTAACTGGCTGGTACTCAATTTTGCCTGTTGTAAAGCATCATCAAGTGTTGCAGGTATTTCGGTTGCTGGACTTTGGGCACGGCCAGCCACTGGATGGGCATACTCACCAGTCAGATCATTACCAAAATCGAGCGTATGATCTGTGGGGTTTTCCGGGCCACTTGCGTCGTTTTCAATAACCTCTGCATCCTCAATGGATGCATCTTCGTTCAAGCCCGCCTGATCAGACGCTTCGCGGTTTGCCAACACAATATCGCCATCTTCAAGGTCGTCGTCCAAATCCAGTGGGGAATATTCGGCCGTCGAATCTGCATCCAGCCAGGATTGCTCTTCGGGTAACTCTACTTCCCGCGATTGATTTCGTATCTTAGCAAAGAGCTTTTCAGAGTCAGACAAATCCAGTTCATCTTCCGCTTCGATAGCGTTCGTAGCCATCTGCGGTTTATTGTGATCTTGATTGAATTCGAAACCATCGGTTCGCCTTCGTTCATGCAGCGATTTGACCGTGTCCTGCTGTTGGTCATTGGCGGCAGAACTGAGGTCCAGTTCCTGTTGTACTTCATTAATATTACTGGTCGTGTTAACAGTAGCAAGCGGTGCATCTTTGCTCGCCGCACCCACCGGTAGGGTGGGTGCCTGATGAATACTGTTCGTTACAAGATCGGCGCCGTCTGTCGCAGAAAAGTGTTGCTGCGATGGAGTGTTTTCGCTCAACTGATCGTTTACTGATGCAATTGATTCAGTTTTTTGCTGCTCAGCTTGTGGTTTATCGCTATCCATTAATAGCGTCTTTTGCATAACAGGATTGTTATCGGTCTCTGCATCGCTTGCTTGCTGCTTACTGGTTAACGCGTTGGCGTTCAGATCAACCGTTTCCATTGCGCCTTCAGCAATATCAGCATCGATCATAATCGGTGCAATTGAAGGTTCGTCAGATGCGTTGTAATCGGCCAATCCCAGATCGCTGGCGATTTGTTCTTCTACTAGCGTATTTTGCGCATCGCCCACCTCACCTTTACGAGTAGATTGCGACGAGCGCTTCCGGAAACTCAACAGTGCAAAAAGCATCAGCGCGATGAGCCCGATGGCGGCAACCAAGGCACTTTGAGTGAGTAACTCAAAACCGTTTTCTCGCGAGCGCCAAAATCGGCTAAACGGGGCAAGCGCGATCACCAGACCGGCTAGTAATCCTAAAATGCGTTTCTTGGTACGACCTCTGGGTTTTTTCCAGTGGTGAGTTGCTCGATTGCGTTTAAATGGGCTAGCAATAAATAGAAATGCGACCAGCGCAAGCGCAAGCATTAACAGATGGACTTGTAATGTGCTCATTGGCTCCCCTTACGGGCGTTCTGACAAATCAAGATTGTAATATAATGAGCGCAAGAGGCCTTGCTATGTAACGCAGATTTAACCAGAGTTTCTGGTGAATCGAGGCTAGATTGTGAAATTGAGATTTAGCGCACGCTTACGCATACGCAGATTCCTCAGGCCAATGCTGTTACTGGCTTGAGGAGAGAGATTAGCTCGCTAGAACAAGCTGATCGTAGCGACGCTGGTAGAATTCAATAAGCGCCAGATGCTTTTTCAGTACCTCCTGACTGCATTGAGATCGCACGGCGGGTAATGCGCGCAATAAATCGTGCAAAGTGCGTCTTACATTGACCAGGTTGTTTTTCATGCTGTTTCGAAGCCCTCGGTTTTCGAAGCCCGTAGTTGTTGTTCCTATCCAATTGAAACAGGCGTATTTTTCTCCCTCAGCCCTGTATATAGGCACTTTTTGTTTGTATTCAAACATTTTGTGCAAATAAAACGCGTGGCGCACTCCACAAATTACGCGCTCAATCCTAGATTAGCACTGCAGTTTAAGTGAAATTTTGCAAAGCCGGTTGTATTCCACCGTGTGTAGCGGCCGATAGAAAGGGATTAGCGGGGCAAGTTGCCTCAGATTATTAATGGAATTTGTCATGCGTCATTTTCAATCGGCTCTCAGGACCATCTTGGGGCTGACGGTCCTCAGCACAGTTATTTGGTCAAACTCAGTTTTAGCGCAAACCGTGCAGCATGCAGACTACATCTATATTGGTGTAGAGGCCGAAAGTCATGTGGGTAAGGATGATCGGTGGGTATTGACTCAGCCCTCCACGCCGGCAACCGAAAACGACCCTGATGGCAATCACTCTGATCAGGCAGCGGGTCAGTCTTATTTAGAACTGTTGCCCGATCTTCGAGTGACGCATGACGATCCTTTCGGCGACCCTCCGTCCTTTTGGGGGCCTCCAGGCCAGGGTCCCTACCTTGACTACACGGTGGATTTTCCAGAGCCCGGGCGTTATTACGTTCATGTCAGAGCGTATTCAACTGGAACCGAAGACAATGGAATCCATGTTGGTATTGATGGCACATGGCCGCAATCGGGTGCCCGTATGCAATTTTGTTCAGCCAGCCGCCGAAGCTGGTGGTGGGGCAGTGCGCAACGCGATGCCGGTGGCAACGGCAGCTGTGGTGTGGAAAAAACCATTTGGTTGGATGTGGAGTCAGCCGGTGTTCACACCGTAAGCTTCAGTGCTCGTGAAGATGGTTTCGAGATCGACCGTTTTGCCTTGATTAAAGATCTAAGCGATAACACACGCATCTGTACACCCGTAAATGTTGATGCAGTTTCTTGTCGTAACGGGAGCATTGAAAACGTAGATGGTTTTGTTGATCTGAAGGTTAGCCTAACCACAGATATTGATCCTGCTGAAATTATTCAATTTGAAGCTATTGAGCTGACCGCCAGTATCGAAAACCTGGATGCGTTTGATACAGCCACTGAAATTGTACTGACCTTATCGCCGGCATCTGGGCAATGGCAGATCGATTCGATGGATGATCGCTGTACAGCCAGGGGAGATGAAGTTGATTGTGACTTAATGAGTCTGCATCCGACATCACCGAGTGAAAACGCTCCGTTTGTATTTGGCCTTACCGCACTGGACTATGGTGATCTGCAAATAGACGCATCTGTGCTGGCTGTTGAAGCTGATGATACGCCAGAAAACGATGTGGCAGATACTGTAGTGAACGTTACCCCTGCCAATATTGAACCGACCGACTTGACAATTAGCGCGCAAGTTGTGAGCGATGAGGTAGCACCTGGTGAGCGAGCTGATGTGCGTTACTTTATCGAAAATACGGGTAATTCTGACGCACTCAATACGGTCGTTAACATCACCGTACCGAATCAGCTAAATGTGCTGGCCGCAACACTGCCATCCGCATGTGTTGAAGCAAACCCTGTCGTGTGTACTCTGGACTCTGTGCCGGCATCTCAATCGGTGCAGCTGGACTTCGGCCTGCTGACATCGGGTGCTGGTTTGTATGCCTTGCCAGCGAGCGTTGCAGCCGACAATGACGAGACGGCATCTAACAATTTTGCATCATTGGTGCTTGACGTTGTTGAACCGGCAGTGGAGGAGGAGCCTGCCGATACCACTGATGGGCTGGCGGATGCGGGTAGTTCGGATAATGGTTCAGTTGATGATGGTTTCACCCTAGGCGGTACGGCTGGAGGAACTGACGGCGAAACAGCTGGCGAAACGGCTGGCGAAACGGCTGGAGGGACTGACGGTGACACGGCTGGCGATTCGGATATAAGCTCTGCTGGTAGCACCGATGATGGTTCTGATGCCGGTGGTAGCGATGATTCATCAGCTGGTGCCGGGAATGCAACTTCTGGTCAGGTGGATGCCGGTGACGTTGGCGAAACCTCGGCAGGTAGTGATGAACCAATGCCAGAGGAACTGCCAGTGACGGATGAGAGCCCTCTGGATGAAGACGCTGCGGCACTGAGTCACTGGATACTCCTTGGTTTAATCCTATTAATATCAGCCCGCAGTTATGGGTGGCATCAACGACAGCGTGTCACCGTCCGACAGCAAGGTTGAGATAAAGTCCGGCCGAGTCACCATTGCATCATTTACAATGACCATCAATGGTTGGCTTGGAGGGACGCTCAGCGTGTCGAGTACATCCTGTACAGAGGCCTGATCAGCGCAACTGAACTGCTTACTCGTACTATCAAAATCATCAGGCAGATAGCCGCTCATTGCGCCACCTGCAATCAGGTTTATTTTGATACCTTCAAGCACCTTTGTCGCCACCTCGCATGTAGTTTGTTGCTTTAACCTTTAAGCGAGACTTGCTTCTAATTCGACCAAACCTAAACGTATAAGCGTTTGCTGTTCAGGTACACCTTCGCTATCCCAACCACGCAAGGTGTAGTATTCCGGCAACATCACATTGAGTTCAGCAACCCGTCCTTTGGCAACCCCTGCAGGGGCCGGTGTTTCCAGTAAGCGTGGTGGAAGCGTATCATCTGCTTTTGTCAGGCCAGATTTTAAATTAAAGAGACGTTCTATATTCCAAATACGTTCGCCGGTTTCCAATAGGCGATCGCTGGTCCAGTCTGGTCCGCATGCCACACTAACTTGCGCTTGCCAGTCATCGTTAGACCAGGCACCTGCGGTAAATAGACACAAGCCCGTTGAATCAATCATGGCTATTTTGTCTTGTGAATTTTTACAAGGACCGGCTTTCCCCTGACCGGTTTGATCGCTCATGTCTTCGCTAAAGGTGTCGTGGCGCAAATGGCAAGCGCCTCGATTGCTGGTAGCGTAGCCAAGGCCCATGCCTTGCAATGCGCGTGAATCATAGCCAGCAAACTCTTGTCCCTTTACTGACATTGACAACTCGGGCCTGCCGTAATGCTCGCATAAACGCTTTGAACCTAAACCGAGCATTTTGCCAAAGCCTTCGTGCAAACCGGTTTTCTCTGCCATGACAGTGAGTGCTTCTGCATTTCCAAATCGCAGGCTGACCCCGTCAGTTTCTTCAGGTTTAATAATGCCGAGCTCAAACAACTCCATTGCGGCAGCCAGAGTCACTCCAAACGAGATGGGGTCCATACCGTGCTCGTTCATCAGGTAACCGGCAAAGGTGAGTGCGTCAATATCGTCAATTCCCAACACCGGGCCAAACGCATAGGCTGTTTCGTATTCCAGCCCACCTGATGCATGCCAATATTGTTGTCGGTCTTTAATCGAAAAGTGATTTTGATCGATATGCGCGATGCGTCCACAGCCGATGGTGCACCCAAAACAGGCCTTGTTAGTGATGAGGTTGGTGTGGCCATTTTCATTGCTGGCCGACATAGCAGCTGGGTTGATGTTCTCAGATCCAGGGAATTTTACATCCTGAAAATTTCGTGTTGGTAAACCGCCAAACGCATTCATCGTATCGATCATGGCATTAGTGCCGTAGTCAGTTAAGTCTTTACGGCCCGCGTCGTCTTCGAGCAATTGGTGGGTGTGTTTAACCACTTTCATGAATGCAGGGGCATCGTTTACCGGTACACCAACGCTGCCACGAACGGCGACAGCTTTCAGGTTTTTAGAACCCATCACTGCACCGACTCCTGAGCGTCCTGCAGCGCGATGCAGATCATTCACGATGCAGGCATACCGGACACCTTCCTCACCAGCTACGCCGATGGATGCGACTTTAATTTGTGGGTCGGCATGTTTTTCTTTTATCGCTTCTTCGGTGTGCCACACGGTTTTGCCCCAGTACTCATTGGCATCACGGAGTGAAATTTGATCATCTTGGATTAGCAGGTACACCGGTTTTTCGGCACGACCTTCAACGATGAGTAAATCGAAGCCGGCGAATTTCAATTCTGCACCAAACTTACCCCCGGAATTGGATGCGGCAATCGCATTAGTTAACGGGCCTTTAGTTACCACAGCGTAGCGCCCACTGGTGGAGCACATGGTGCCGGTTAACGGGCCTGTGGCAAAGATCAGCATATTCTCGGGAGAGAGCGCATCGGCTGCCGGGTTCATACCTTCCATAAGGTATTTGCTACCGAGGCCACGTCCACCTAAATAGTCGTTAGCCCAGGCCATTTTGAGTGGTTCGATCTGGGTGGTCATCTGGCTTAGATTGACGCGTAAAACCCGCTTGTGCCAAGTCATGTTGCCACTCCGTAGGTAATCGCATCAGTCGGACAGGCCTCAGCACATTTAGGGTCACCATCGCACAAATTGCATTTAGTGACTTTGCCAGATCGTGTGTTGTAGTTGATCGTGCCGTAAGGGCAGGCCATTGTGCAGACCTTGCATCCAACGCAAAGGCTTTCGTCCACGACTTTGGTGCCAAGATCGTTGTTGATGCTTATTGCGTTGGTTGGACACACTTGCATGCACCAGGCTTCTTCACACTGTGTGCAGGTGTAGGGTATGGAGCGTTTACCATGCTCAAATTCGAATACTTTGATGCGTGAGTAAGCAGGTGCGAACAAGCCTTCGTGTTCGAGAGAACAAGCCATTTCGCATTGCAGGCAACTGGTGCACTTGTCAGCATCCAGGTTCAGTGTTTTCAATGTCACCGATGTAAACCCCATCAAATTCTTCGAATTCTTGATGCTAGCACTACCGTCGAGTGTTTGGCGACCTCTTGCTGGCTAATTTGGAGTTTTGCTGTTAAAACTGTTGGTTTTCAGCGGGCAGGAGCGCTGTTGTCAAAATCGGTTTGAGTCGCGCGTATGGGGGAAAGTCGTAAACGTTGCGCATCCTCTACACCGCAGTAGTAGCGTGGCAGGGTGCGAATACGTCGAAAGCCTGCAGATTTATAAAACAGCTGCGCTGTTGGATTGCTTGAGCGCACCTCAAGCGACATGTCAGTGAGCCCGGCGGTTTGCGCAGCCAGCAACTGCCACTGTAATAGTTGATTACCTATGCCCCTTCCACGAAAGGGCTTTTCGACGGCCAGCAAAACCAAATGTGCCCGCACATCCCCCAGACTGGCAATGGAAAACCCGGCGAACTGCTCGTCAACTTCTGCCACATACGCGTTAGTGCTGGGTAAGGCTAAATACCGGCTTAAGCGGCTTGGCGTCCACAACCACGGCAGGCCTTGTTCAACTTCTCGCCGCGACAATGACGCAAGCGTGCTTGCATCAGCGCGCCTGGCTCGTCGAATGGTGACGTTCGCTGTCAGCGCAGTAACCCTTTGGCTGCCATGCCCAGAACATCGTCCCAGATTGAGCCATCTTTATCGCTATCGAGCAGCATGCCAATAATGCCGCCTGAGCTGGCACGATTAACCGTTCGATTTCTACCGCCACCCAGTACCTTTTTGCTCACCGCACCCATAACGAGTGAAGCAACAATCGGTAGCATTTTTTTCAGGATTGTACTGCTAATACCGGATTGTGTTGAAACACGATTGGCCACTTCTCGGCTCACCTCTTTTGATCCAAACAAGTGCCCTAAAATACCGTTGCCATCATCAGTTGCCTCTTTGAGCACAGCCGGCTTATCCATGTATTTTCCATGTTCACCGGTACGTAAAGCATCGAGTAGATCATCCATACCCGGTTCTGAAGCGGTGTTATTACTCATGCCTTTGGACAAAGCAGGTATCAGCCCCTCAACGGCTTGACGCGTTTGCGTTTCCGATAAGTCAAATTGGCGAGATAATTCATCCAGGGCGGGTTTGTTTTCTGCCGAGAGGATGAGATCGAGAATATTCATGTATTTTTCCTTGCTACATTAGTTTTGAACGCAAACAGTCAGAACGGTAGGCGCTTGCAGATATTCATTTTCGAGAATATTAGGTTCGAGAATATTAAGCTGGGGATTGATCGTCTAAAATAAAAGCTTCCCAATCTTCAAGTATTTCGCGAAAGTGTTTTAGACCGGTTTGGTATTTTGTTGGGTCCTCTGTGGTAGCTGCAGCCGCCACCTTATTTTCAACTGCGCTGTTGTCCTCCGAATTTTCTGATGAAGCTGAATTATCGTCATCATCAGTGTCGATATTGCGCTCAATAGTCACGCCATCGGCACTGATAACAACTGAATGCGCATTGCCGATAAACTCTCGGCTTTCAGCCGACTTGTCTTCGATAGAAGTAATATCATTCATCAAGTCGTGGCAGATGTAATCACTGCCTTGTACATCGGCTTCCAGGAACGCCATCAGCAGCTTTTCACTGGCTGGCCCGCGTGCTCGCGGGGCTCCATCTTGATCAAAAAACAGTTTTAAATTTCTAGCCATCGCTCGGTCAAAGCGCTCTTACGCTTGCATCTTTCCCCTATCGTACTGAAACGGTCAAAAAATACCAGCTTCTTGTGATGCAAGTCCGTTAATTTTACCCGCATCACTGGTCAAATTTGACGTTATATTGGTTCAGTTTTGTTTGGAGAGCCTGTTCTAGTGCGGTACTGGCTTGGTCGGAACCTTTGCAGGGCTGGTCGGGTAGCCTTTCGCAAGATACACTGCCCATTGCCCTCGTTGACCGATTGGCGGGCGGTTTTAGATGAATTTCTGCCAATGTGTGGCCCGATGGGTCAAGGTATACTCGGTTTTATGTGTGATCGTATTTGGGGCTATCGTGCGTTTATTGGTAATTGAAGATGACGCCGAACTGGTTGGCTACATGCGCAGCGATCTTGTCAAAGCCGGATTTGCCGTGGATGTGGCCAACAATGGTATAGATGGCGAGTTTCTGGGCGAATCCGAGCCCTATGATGCGGTCGTGCTGGATCTGGGCCTGCCACAAAAACCGGGGATAGAGATCCTTAAATCCTGGCGGAAAAGCAACAACCGAGTGCCGGTTATCGTGCTCACTGCGCGTGATGCATGGTACGAGCGTGTTGACGGATTTAAGGCCGGTGCTGATGACTATTTGGGTAAACCGTTCCATATAGAAGAACTGATTGCGCGCATCCGTGCGCTCATTTACCGGCGTCATGGCAGCACCTCCAACAATATAGAAACTAAAAATTTGCGGCTGGACGAAGACAGTCAGGAAGTGGAAGTGGCCGATAAAGACACGTTCCAGCTCACCGGGACCGAGTTTCGCCTGCTGCGATACATGATGCTTAATAAAGGTAAAGTTTTATCTAAATCGCACCTTTCTGATCATGTTTACGATCAGGACTCCGATCGTGACAGTAATTTGATAGAGGTCTACGTCAGGCGACTACGTGAAAAAATCGGTAATCATATGATACTGACCAAGCGTGGTCAGGGTTATGTGTTTAACGACCCCAACTAATTGATCAGCCTTGAATTCACTCGAACGCAGTTTACAGATTGGTCTGGTCGTCAGCCTGCTTTTGCTGATGCTGATTTTTTGGTGGGCGGGTTCGCTCGCCAGCCGCTTGCTGACGAACGGGTATGTTTACAGCAGGCTTGAAACAGATGCGGCCAGTCTGGTTTCGGCACTGGATTTTCCCGAAGTCGAACTTGATCAGCCGCGTCTGGGTAACGCACGTTTAAATCCGGCTTATTCGATTCCGCATTCTGGCAAGTACTACTACGTAAAACTACAACCCTCAGGTGAAATCTTGTCGCGTTCGGCTTGGGATCAGACACTCGAAATTCCTGACTTGGCCCCTGGGCAAAAACGCCAGGAACCGATTAGCGGCCGTGCCGATGAACCCATGTTGCTTTGGTTGGGCGGTTTTGCAAAACAGGGCCATCAATTCACAATAGGCATCGCTGAAGACATTACGCCTATAGAAGAGCGGCTAACGGTGTTTCAGTGGTACTTTGCGGCTATTTCACTGTTACTGCTGTTTGCTTTGCTGATTGTGCAGCACCTTATTGTGCGCCGGTCGGTGCAAAAGCTCGATGCTATTCGTAGCGATATGAATCGTCTGGAACATGGCCAGGCTTTGTCTTTATCAGAGGATGTTCCATCAGAGGTATTGCCTTTGGTGAGGGAATTTAATCGCCTTTTACTGCGTTTCGATCAGCGACTGCGTCAGTCTCGTAACTCGGTTGGTAACCTTGCGCATTCTTTAAAAGGGCCGCTAAATTTATTATTGCGGCACACAGATTCCACCAACCCAAATGATGAAACACAGACAGCGCTTGGGCAAAATGCTGAACGCATTAGGCAACTTATCGAAAGTGAGCTTAAGCGCGCAAGGCTTGCAGGAAGAGGTGCAGCGGGGCAACTGTTCGAAGTAGAAAAAGAACTGCCATTGCTGTGTGGTTTGCTTGAACAAGAATATTCCGATAAGACATTTGATATCCGTCATACGATTGGTAACGATGTTGCACTGGTCTATGACAGGCAGGATATGCTGGAACTCTTTGGTAACCTACTCGATAACGCCGTGAAATGGGCTAATGAGGTTGTGTTGGTCAATGTGCGAAATGCCGATGGTGTGTTGCTTGAAGTGGAGGATGATGGGCCTGGTTGCTCACCTGCAGAATTCAGCCGCTTAATAGAGCGAGGTGTCAGGTTGGATGAATCTGTTTCAGGGCACGGCCTGGGTTTATCCATTGTTAAGGATGTTGTTGATACTTACGATGGCACATTGGATTTCGGAATTTCTGCAAAGCTAGGTGGTTTGCGAGTCAGTGTGTACCTGCCGGATAAAGCCTGACGAAATTATTGCATTGCCGCTTTTAAATCGATAACAGGTTTTGTTGTGTTGCGACGAAACAGCACCAGTATTCCGCCAATGCGCTGCACAATGATGGCGTTGGTTTTGTTGCTTAATTGCTCGGCCATCGTATCTATTGCAGTGCGATCTTCTGCCGCAATTTTCACTTTGATAAGCTCATGGTGATCAAGTGCAATCTCCAGCTCATTGAGTACACCTTCTGAAAGCCCGTGTTGCCCAACCCGGACAACCGGCTTTAATGCGTGCGCACTGGCTTTGAGAAATTTAATCTGTTTTTTGGAAAGCTCAGCCTGCGACATAGGTCTCGTCTACGAAAATTTCGGTTGAATTGGTCGGCAGAAAGGGTTTGCTGGCCACCATCACAGCAACGGCCAATGCCGCAAGGCGTGTATTGTAGCCTTATATTTAGTGCTTATATAACGAGTGCCTCAATAAACTTTGCGATAATCGAATGGCAAGGCCGCACCTTAACCCCTACACTCTACAAGCCGAACAAAGCCATAGCGTGAGACGAGCCAGAACCAAACGTGTCGAAAGGACGTAGCAAAAGCAGCGATCGGTGGATGAAGGAACACGTCAGCGATCAGCATGTAAAGCAGGCCCAGTCTGATGGGTATCGATCTCGAGCGGTTTACAAACTGATCGAACTGGATGAAAAAGACGCTCTGATCCGTCCCGGCAGCAGGGTTTTAGAGCTAGGCGCCGCCCCGGGAGGATGGACGCAGTACATCGCACAAAAGCTCAACGGCAAGGGTGTCATTGTTGCTTCAGATATCCTGGAGATGGATGCTCTCGCAGATGTAACCTTCGTGTTGGGTGATTTCACCGAAAATGATGTGGCCGAGGAGATAGAAAAAGCACTCGGTTCGGCCGGAGCAGACCTTGTTTTGTCCGATATGGCACCCAATATTTCAGGGGTGGTCAGTAGTGATCAAGCGCGCTCTATGGGGCTTGCAGAGCTCGCACTCGAAATGGCGAGTCAGGTTTTGGTTAAAAACGGTGTCTTTGTTGCCAAATTATTTCAGGGCGAGGGCTTTGAAGAGTACATTCGCGATGTACGGGGTCGTTTTTCTAGCGTAAAGCTGCGAAAGCCTGCCGCCTCGCGCCCTCGCAGCCGTGAGGTCTATGTGGTGGCAAGGAACTTGATATGATACCGGTCTGGGCGACGATCGCAGATAAACAATAAGAACCGGCAATATTTGTCGTGTTCCGTGGGGTAAACCTTTGAATGATTTAATTAAAAATGTTCTGTTGTGGGTTGTTATAGCTGTCATTCTAATGGCAGTTTTCAACAATCTGGGTGGTCAGCGCCAACCTCAGAACACCATCCCATACTCCGAATTCCTTCGTAGTGTCCAAACAGGGCAGGTCAGTAACGTTAAATTCGACGGGGTCGAAATCACTGGCGTTAATGGCGGCTCGCGTTTCACTACCTACAGCCCTGAAACAGATAACAGTTCATTAATTGGTGAACTCAACGCAGCCAATATCGAATTCGAACGTACTGCACCGGAAAATCCCAGTTTCTTGCTGAACATTTTCATTAGCTGGTTCCCATTCCTCTTTCTAATTGGTGTCTGGATCTTTTTCATGCGCCAGATGCAGGGCGGTGGCGGCGGTCGTGGTGCTATGTCGTTCGGAAAAAGTAAAGCTCGGATGCTTAACGAAGATCAGGTCAAAGTCACGTTTGCAGATGTTGCAGGTGTCGAAGAAGCCAAGGAAGAGGTCGGCGAACTGGTTGAATTTTTACGCGACCCGGGTAAATTTCAAAAACTGGGTGGCAAGATACCGCGCGGTGTTTTAATGGTCGGTTCACCCGGTACCGGTAAAACACTACTCGCTAAAGCCATTGCCGGCGAAGCCAAAGTGCCGTTTTTTACAATCTCCGGTTCAGACTTCGTCGAAATGTTTGTGGGCGTGGGTGCATCTCGTGTGCGCGACATGTTCGAACAAGCTAAAAAGCATTCGCCATGCATCATCTTTATCGACGAAATTGATGCCGTGGGTCGTCATCGTGGTGCTGGCCTGGGTGGCGGGCACGATGAACGTGAACAAACGCTGAACCAGCTGTTGGTAGAGATGGATGGTTTTGAAGGCAATGATGGCGTTATTGTTATTGCCGCAACCAACCGACCCGATGTGCTTGACCCAGCGCTTTTACGTCCAGGTCGATTTGATCGACAAGTGGTTGTGCCACTGCCTGATGTGCGCGGTCGTGAGCAAATTTTACGTGTTCACATGAACAAAGTGCCTTTATCCGATGATGTGCGTGCTGATCTTATTGCGCGTGGTACACCTGGATTTTCTGGTGCAGACCTTGCCAATCTGGTAAACGAAGCCGCGCTTTTTGCCGCTCGTGGTAATTCCAAAAATGTGGACATGGACGATTTTGAGCGGGCCAAAGACAAAATCATGATGGGGGCTGAGCGTAAGTCCATGGTCATGAACGAAGACGAGAAACGCAACACGGCCTATCACGAAGCTGGCCATGCGATTGTTGCTCGTCTGGTGCCTGAACATGATCCGGTTTATAAAGTCACGATTATTCCGCGTGGGCGCGCCTTAGGTGTGACCATGTATTTGCCAGAGGAAGATCGGTACAGCCAAAGTAAGATACAACTGGAGTCGTTTATATCGTCCCTGTATGGCGGGCGTATTGCTGAAGAACTGATATTGGGTCCTGATCATGTCACCACAGGTGCATCCAGCGATATCGAACGGGCAACCGAAATCGCTCGCAACATGGTGACCAAGTGGGGGCTGTCTGAAAAGCTGGGGCCACTTGCCTACAGTGAAGAACAGGGCGAAGTGTTTCTTGGTCGTTCAACCAATAACCAAAAACCCATGTCTGACGATACCGTGCATGACATTGATTCAGAGATTCGCTCTTTCATTGATCGCAATTACGACCGTGCTGAGCAGATTCTTAAAGACAATATGGATATTTTGCATGCAATGGCCGAAGCACTGCTTAAATACGAAACCATTGATATTGGTCAAATCGATAAGCTGATGAACCGGGAAGAGCCTGGACCTCCAGCCGGTTGGGATGGTGATGATTCGAATGACACGCCCAGTGGCACTGCCAAAGCGGATAATACGGACAAATCCGAAGAATCAGATACAGACGATGGATCAGTGGATGATGGAGCACCAAGCTTGCACTGATGCACTCTGTTGTACAGTGCTGGGAGCCAGTCCGTTATTTGTAAAATTAGAGACTAAGGCTACACGCAATGAACGAGTCAAAAAGCCGCACACAGTGCGGCTTTTTGCGTTCTAGTCCGCAGATGCAGGCCCGGTGTAGACTCTCGAATTGACAGTAAGTCTATAAATTTCCTCATATTACTCTTACTACTGTTGGACTATTTGTAAAATTAACATTGTGAAATTTCTATTGTAAAAATTTTGGGTCAATTTGCTTAAACTCCGTCATCTGCTGCCGTTGTCCTTATAAATGGACGGCATTACTATTATTTGGAGTTAGACATCATGACCGATAAATTCAATATTCTGATACTGGGAGCCTCTTACGGCTCGTTGCTTGGATGCAAGCTTGCGATGGGTGGGCATTCAGTGAGCCTGGTTTGCACA
>CAYSZH010000032.1:0-35088 GCA_964435305.1 uncultured Granulosicoccaceae bacterium | reverse complement strand
AGAGGGCCTTTAAATATAAAGAGTATAGACCGGAGGTTTTAAGATTCAACAATATGAAACAGCAGGCAAAAAAAAGGGGCATAAATGCCCCTTTCGGTGTGAGAATAATCCACTTTTGCTACTGGCAAAATCTTCGCCTTCTTCTTGTTACTCGCTCTTAAAAGGCAAGTTTTATTGTCTGGCGTATCGCGACAGCGCAGGTTTTCTCCATTCGTGCCTGGTTCTTCAGATGACCTTGTTGGCCAACAGATACTGAGCTATCGACAGCTGTAACCTTCTGGTTAACTTCAATTAACAATTTGCTTGTGTTCTGAGCGCTGGTTCTGACCCGTTACGGCACTGAGTAACAACCTGCATGTGGAACTATCCACAACTAGGCGGATCTGATGCGGAAGTTGGCCGCGATCGAGCTTGATCGGATGGTTCAAATAGTTTCTATTGGTTCACTAATAGAGCTAAATGCTTATAATGGACGGCTTAGCCTGAATCGAGCACCCCACACCGGCTTCAGTTGGCGTATTTTTCGATCAATTGTATATGTGCAATACTTAGTCATAGTAAAAATGGATCGCGGAATTGAGTTCGATGCTTTTAGGCTGCCATCGGCACGGTTTGCGAGCCAGGTGCCGGCCAGACCAGGAATTGCCAAAAACACATTTAAGAGTAAACCAGGCAGAGTAATTCGCAGTTTTTGAGTTGTAACCTACATCTGAAACGCCAATCACTTAAGCAATACGTACTTTATTGCGATAACACTTAGGAATTGGCAGTTAACGCCTTACACGTTTTACAGGAGATACCGAACATGAGCGATCGCAAGAATACCGTCACTACGGACACCGGAAAATCGGTCGAATTGCCAGTGCTTGGGGGCACTCATGGTCCCGATGTGATGGACGTACGCGGACTGCACAAAGGTACGGGCATGTTCACCTACGATCCCGGCTATGCCAGTACGGCCAGCTGTAAAAGCGCGATCACCTTCATCGATGGCGATGAAGGGGTATTGTTGTACCGAGGTTACCCAATCGAACAACTGGCTGAACACAGCACGTACCTGGAAGTCTGCCATTTGCTGATGTACGGCGAGCTGCCCACGCCAGAAGAAGCTGACGAATTCAACGGCATCATCAAGCACCACACCATGGTGCATGAGAATATCCGCGATTTCATCAATGGCTTCCGCTACGACGCACACCCAATGGCAATGCTGGTTGGCACTATAGGCGCGCTCTCCTCGTTCTATCACGATTCTTTGGATATCAGCGATCCCAAGCATCGCGAAATTTCAGCGCAACGATTAATTGCGAAGATGCCAACCATTGCTTCGTACTGCTACAACCATTATCGCGGTTTGCCGTTCATGTACCCAGATAATAATCTGAGCTACGTTGAAAACTTCACGCGCCTGATGTTTGCGGTTCCTGCAGAAGAATTCGAACCAAACCCAACGGTTGTAAAAGCACTTGAACTGATCATGATTCTGCATGCTGATCATGAACAAAATGCCAGTACCTCCACTGTCAGGCTGGCGGGAAGTTCGGGCGCGAATCCATTCGCATCTATAGCCTCTGGTGTTGCAAGCTTATGGGGGCCTGCGCATGGTGGTGCGAATGAAGCCTGTGTCAACATGCTCGATGCGATCGTCAACTCAGGCGAAAACATTGAAACTACAATTGCCCGTGCAAAAGATAAAAACGACCCATTCCGTTTAATGGGCTTTGGACACCGGGTTTATAAAAACTTTGACCCACGCGCTACAATCATTCAAAAAATGTGTCACGACCTGCTCTCAGAGCTCGGCGGTGATCAACCCCTGTTCGAACTGGCCATGCGTTTGGAAGAGGCCACATTGGCAGACGAATACTTTGTAGAGCGCAAGCTTTATCCTAATGTGGATTTTTATTCTGGTATTATTTTCCGCGCATTAAACATCCCAATGAATATGTTCACGGTGATGTTTGCGATGTCTCGAACCGTTGGCTGGATCTCGCACTGGATGGAAATGCATGAAGATCCAGAAGGTCGTATTGGTCGCCCACGACAAATTTACACCGGCGCAGCTAAGCGCGATTACCCTGCTTAATTTAGCAGGCGAGTAATTCGGGTGAGCCGAACATCGGCTCACCTGATACACCAGTATGGCGAATCAACATTGAACCCTATTAGCTCTTCTGAATTTACTAATGCGCTCTCACTGGCGGCGAACGGGGTGTCGATTGTTACCACTGACGGAGGTGCAGGTAAAGCCGGATTAACTGTCAGTTCAATGTGCTCTGTGTGCGCAAACCCCGCAATTGTGCTTGCCTGTGTTAATGCTGACAATTTTTTTTGCGAAGCGGCTGATGCCAATAATCACTTTGCCATCAACATTCTCAATGTAAACCAGTCGAATATTTCTTCGGTGTTTGCCGGCATGGCGGACGACCCCGAACAGGATCGCTTTATTACGGGTAACTGGCACAAGCTTGTAAGCGGATCACCTGTTTTGCAAGACAGTCTGGTGTCGCTGGATTGCAAACTGGAAGCCGCCACTACGCATGGTACGCATAGAATCTATATTGGGCATGTATTGGCTGTTTCTTCAAATCCGGGCAAGCCTTTGGTCTATTCCAACCGCGCTTATGCTGACACACAGCCTCTTGAGTGATTCCTCCCTTTGTCCATTCTCTACTACTGTGCAGGCGATACCGAACAACGTATATTCAATGCTATAAAATCAAGACTGCCTGCGGCGACTATTGAACAATGGCCAAGCTGTAAAAATCCAGCTGAAGTCACAACAGCAATGGTCTGGAAACCACCGGCTGATTTTTTTGATGGGCTGGTGTCATTAAAAAATGTTTTATCGATTGCAGCCGGTGTCGATCACCTTTTAACCCACAGAGGTTTACCAGAGAATATACAACTGGTGCGGCTTGCGGATGCCGGTATGGCAGACACCATGTGCGAATACGTGTTATTCGGTGTGCTGCATGCTCATCGTCAGATGTCTGTTTATCAACTGGCACAGCAACAAGCTAAGTGGACCCACGATGCCACAGCGTACCTGCCGCCAGCAAAGCAATTCAAAGTGGGCATACTTGGCGCGGGTCAGCTCGGTTCAAAAGTGGCCGAAAGACTCAAACTCAATGGCTACGATGTCAGTTGCTGGGGACGCAGCCCACGTACACTTGACGGCATTAAACACTATGCAGGCAGTGATGCACTGACTGACATGTTGGCCGTATCCAATGTGATTGTTTGCCTGTTGCCGTTGACAGAGGACACACGAGGCTTACTCAATGCAACTACATTTGCGCAAGCACCGCGCGGGGCTTTTATTATCAATGCGGGGCGCGGTGGCCACCTGGTAGAAGAAGATTTACTTCAGGCCATAGACAGTGGTCAGTTGAGTGGTGCACTGCTGGATGTATTTGAAACAGAACCGCTGCCACAACACAATCCACTTTGGTTGCATCCTAAAGTGCTCATCACCCCACATATTGCTGCCCCCACGCCGGTGGACGGTGCTGCTGAACAACTGGCAGAGAGTGTGCGCTTACTGGATCAGGGGCTCAGCCCGATTGGCCTCGTCGATCGGAGCCTGGGCTACTGAGCTGGAAGCAAGCGTCGCAATAGTACGCAGCACAATCTGTAAAACAAGTTCGGTACGCATTTCTCGGCGCAATATTCCAGCTTCGCCCTCCTTGCCCAATACATCGACCTGGTCGTACGTATACTCTCGAACCACCTCTACCCGATTGGGCACTTTATCTGGATCGTACAGGGGTAAGGCTGCGTTTTCAGATTGAGCCACCTCTATGGCAACTGAATGATTCAATTCAAATTCACTGACCTGCCCGGTACTCTGAACCGACACAATGCGCTGATTTAACTGCTCGTTAGTTACGCGCAACAGAATGCTTGCCTGATCGCGGTTTTCAACAACCGTAAATGCACGATCTGATAACACTTTGCGAAGTTCTTCGAGCACGCTGATATCGTCGGTCGCATCGACATAGATGCGACCGGTATCGGTTAGCTGCGTCTCGCTTCCGCGCAACTTAAAGCCACAGCCGGATAACGCTATGGCGCTAAGCAGCAATGAAATTACAAGAAGACGCGGCGTCGATTTAGTCATAGCAACCAGGCATTCGAAACAGGTTGCCCTATTATAGTGGGAATGCCTGATATAGAGGAAATGCCTGACTGCGAATGGCCTTATTACGACGTTGCCGCTTTAGCAAAGTTACCCAAAGCGCCGGTTACGGTCTCAAATACCTTATCGCAACCTTCGGTGCCATGGCGAGCTTTGAGATCACTTGGTTTGGTGTAGCCAAGATACACCTTGCCATCTTCATCTTCCCAGGCAAGCATTTTTAAGGGCAGATCAATTCCGATGCTTTGGCTGCATTTCATCAGATTGGTACCCACTTTTGGGTTGCCAAAAATTAGCACAGATGTTGGACGTAAGGCCATACCAGCTGATTCTGCGCCAGCCGCATGGTCGATTCTTGCAAATATCGTCATCCCTTTGCTTTTTAGCACAGTCTCAAGCTTATCCAGCGTCGCACCCACATCGTGTGAGCTGGGCACGGCAACTAAAGACTCCTGTGCAGCAGCAAAACCTGGCAGTATCAAGCCAAGCAACAAAACCAATTTCTTCATTTTTCTCTCCAAAGGACTAAAAAAGGCCGCATTTCCCTGAATACGGAACGTACCTATCTAAAATACACCAAACTACCCTACGTTAAGCCACGTAATTGAGCAATACGGCAACCACGGCTTTACAAAAGAAACCAGGTTTCTCCACAGCGCAAAATCGCACCGTATTAGTACCAGTCGCGCTACACTAGTTCCATGCATCAGCTTTTACTGAACCGCGACATTTATACCGAGTTTGTGCAAACAGAGCTCCCTCGGGCGCGTCAGTTTCTATGGATTGTAACGGCCGACATAAAAGATTTGCATGTCAATATCGATGGTTATTTTCAGCCCCTGCTGGAAGTGCTCAGCGATTTGGTCGAAAAAGGTGTCAATGTCCGCCTGATCCACGCGAAAGAGCCAGGCCCCCGTTTTAGAGAGGAGTTTGATCGATTCGACTCTTTGATCAACAGTGATGGCTTTGAGCGTATTCTATGTCCACGCGTACACACAAAAGCCATTGTGATTGATGGCAGGCTTGCATTTGTAGGTTCAGCCAATTTGACAGGCGCAGGCTTAGGCAGCAAACATGAAGACAAACGCAACTTCGAAGCCGGGTTTATGTTTGACAGACATGAGGATATTGCAGAGCTGATGCGATGGATCGATACGCTCTACCTTGGCGAACACTGTATCAATTGTAAACGCCGAGATTACTGTGCCGACCCAATAATCGATCAGCTCGATTAACGCAACAACTGACGCTCTTTGCACTATGCCAACACATGCCATTGAACCTGCAATTATCGCGCTGCTAGATAAGTATGAGATTGCGCGTGAGCACAGTAGCGACGCATTGGCTGAAGCGGATAGCTGGCAAAAGCGACCAGGTATAGATGATCCCTTACTAAGCGATTGGACATCACTGCCGTTTGTCACCATAGACAATGAAGACTCACGCGATCTTGATCAGGCTTTACTGATCGAACAAAACGAGGATGGTGGTTATCGTGTGCGTTACGCACTTGCCGATGCGGCATACTATGTACCCCCTGGCAGCGCTTTGTTTAATGATGCATTACAACGTGGCGTAACCTACTACACACCGGCGTATGCTGCCCCGATGCTACCGCCAAACTTATCAGAAGGCTTGGTGTCACTTAATCCTGATGTAAAACGGCGTGCATTGGTTTTTGATATGCAACTTAAGCCCAGCGGTGAGTGCGCAAACACCACCATAGTGCGAGCATGCATAAAGAGTGTCGCCAAGCTTTCCTACAATGGTGTACAGGCACTGCTCGATGCCCACTTACCTTCCGATTCAACTCACAACGATCCAATACAGGATACTGAGCCAACATCGCCTGCTTATTTAAGCTCTCTACTGCTATTGCGAACATTGGGAGAGCTGCTCATGCAAAAGGCGCTCGATAGGGATGTGATTCCGTTTAAACGCAATGAAACGCAAATTTCAATTAGCGCGGCGGGCGATATCACAATGGCGCAACGCAAACGCCCACGAACTGAAAAATACAATGAGCAGCTGAGTCTGTTATGCAATATGCAAGGCGCGCTGATGTTGACACAATTATCCGCTAGTAGCGAAGAGCTGCAAGCGGTCTATCGCGTGCACGATGCACCCTTGCAAGGCCGGCTTAAAGCACTGCGTCGGCTCCTTGAAGAGTTTGCTGAACAGACCAATCTTTCTCAGCAATGGCGTTGGCATAAAGACCAATCGCTCGCCGACTATGTGAATGCGCTGCCAAGTGACACTGCAATGCAGCATGTTCGCGCTGCGGTAGAGCGACAAATACTGGTGTGCAATCAATCATCAGAATACCAAAGTGAACCAGGCAGGCATCACGCTTTGGCAGCTGAAAGCTATGCACGCTTCTCCGCTCCCATGCGCGAGCTTGTGGGTGTGTTTACGCACAAAGAATTACTTGAAGCTCTGGTTGTTACACCAAGCCCGCTAATTGGTGATGCGGCATTTGAAGTACCACCTGATGCGACACTGCGCGAACAGGTTATCCGTGTTGCTAATGAATCCAGAGCGCGTCAAAAGAGGCTAAGTAAAGAAATCGCATTGCTCGCGCTGGAAGCTGTGTTAACAAAAGACCTTGAAACAGACACGCCTCCAGTGCGCACTGGCACCATCATGGGTTTTAAACGCGAGCGTGCCTATATTGCCTGTAACGATATTGCAGTGGATTTAAAAGTGGATGGCGCGGATATCGCCAAGCAGCACGACACACAGTATCAGTTTGATAACATCAACGCCAAAGCCAGCGACGCGGGTGCTCCAAGCTGGCAACTGGGCGAAGCCGTTGGCGTTATAACACTTGGGTATAACAAAGAACACAGGCGGTTCATGCTCGGGCTTTGCAAGCTTAAGTGACTTTTGGTGTATGAAAGCCAAGCTACCATTTATGCCGTTAGCGACTATGCTATTAATCGTGAGCAAGACGGCTGAACACGCCAAAAAAACGATGACTCATCTTAAGTTCGGCACCTTATGATTTCCGACAAACTGATTTGGTGGCAGCATCAATTTTATAAGCTTGCAATCGGCACACTTATCCCTGTACACCGCCTGGCTCCTGTTGCACCAAGAGCAGATGAACTGCGTGTTCCCGAAGGCAGGCTTAAGCTGCAAATCGTCAGCCATTGTTGGCAATACAGCCATATGCTGCGCTTCCAAATCAGCTCGTTAATTAAGTACACGCCAAGCAACATCGATATCACGTACACGCTGTTTTATTCTCCAGAAGATACCGGTGTAAAAAAACTCATTGCCCACTACGACGCTCTGAACATCGACGGCATCCAATGGGATTGGCAGCCGCTGCCCACACCTTCGTTGTTCCGGCGTGCAATTGGACGTCACAAGGCCGCTAAAACAACAAACGCTGATTGGGTGTGGTTCAGCGATTGCGATTTGATATTCCACGAACACTGCCTCGATTCATTAGCGGCTGAACTTTCCAGTAAACAAACTGGACTTGTCTTTCCCGATAAAGAACGGATAACCGACCTCCTGCCACCAGAACACCCCATGCTTGACCAAAACGGGGAAGCGATAGTGGACATTGACACATCACTGTTCAGCCACAATGCCATTACGAAAGCCAAAGGGGCGTTTCAAATCGTCCACGGCGATGTTGCCAGAGCAGCTGGGTATTGTGGTTCGCTGAAGCTTTACAGCACGCCCACTGAACATTGGCGTAAAACCTACGAAGATTCCATATTCAGGCAGCTCATTCAATATGAGGGCGAGCCTGTCAGTGTGGAAGGTTTACACCGTGTACGGCATATGGAAAAAGGCCGGTACAAAAAAGATTCGGCACTCAGTGACATCCGTGGCCGCATACGCCTTGCAACCGACGAACAGGAAACCAGCAAGTGAAAAAAGTCCTGGTGATGATCGGTACGCGGCCGGAATGCATCAAGCTGGCACCACTTGTAATGGTGCTAAGAGCACAGCCGTCTGAATTTGATGTACGTGTTTGCTTAACCTCTCAGCACAAAGAGATGTTAAAGCAGGCGCTGGACTGGTTTCCGATTGCCATAGACTACGACCTGTCGTTGATGGCGCAAGGTCAACATCTGGTGGAGTTGCAGGCGCGCATACTCTCAAGCTTGCAACCGATTATCACAGAGTTTCAGCCCGAAATCATGGTGGTACAAGGTGATACAACCACGGCCATGGCCAGTGCCACAGCGGGCTGTTTTAATCACGTAACGGTTGCCCATGTTGAGGCTGGGCTGCGCACATTTAATCGTTATGCGCCGTGGCCTGAAGAAATTAACCGGTTGCTGATCAGCAAACTGGCACAGATACATTTAGCCCCAACGAATAAAAACGCACAGCAACTGCGTAAAGAGCAAGTGGATGGCGAGATCGAGGTGGTGGGCAACACCGTTATTGATGCGCTGCTGCAGGTACGCGAACGTGTCAATGCCGATAAAGCCATGCAAAAGGAAGTTGAACAACTTCTCTTGCAATACAGGGCCAATATTGAAGAACGGCCTTTCGTGCTCATTACAGGGCACCGGCGCGAAAGCTTTGGTGATGGCATGTTATCGATCTGCAATGCGCTGAGTGATCTATCAGCGCTGCATGCAGACACAGACTTTATTTACGCTGTGCATCTCAACCCCAAGGTAAAAAACGTTGTACACGAAAAACTGGCCCATCTGGATAATATTAAATTGCTTCCTCCGCTGGAATACGGCCATTTTGTGTATTTAATGGATCGATGCAAGCTGATTCTCAGCGACAGCGGTGGCATCCAGGAAGAAGCACCCTCGCTCGATAAACCGGTGTTGGTGATGCGCGAAACCACAGAGAGAATTGAGGCGGTTGATGCAGGAGCCGTAAAACTTGTGGGCACCGATCGAGAACACATTGTTAATGCCACCACAGAGCTTTTAACTAACCAGACGGCTTTTGACGCCATGGCCCGTGTTGGAAACCCGTTTGGTAATGGTGATACCTGCGAACGAATTGCCGATATACTGCGAGTATCGAGTGTGTCGACATCCAATGCATGAAGAATGAACGGCCGCAAGGCAAAGCCAAACGCACGATAACGGAAGGTGTACGTTGGTGGTGGAACACCCGCATCAAGAGTTGGTGGACGGTGCACTTACCCGCAAAATTGGGTGCATCAAAACGCTCAGCTAGCACAAACGATGGCACCGCCGGCCAGCATCCATTCGCATTCCAACACCAGGCAAGTGCTCTGCCCGACCCATCCAAGGGCTCCATCACCGCCATACTCACGGTTTACAAACGCGGGCAATACCTGCCGCAACAGATTAAAGCGCTACGTGAACAAACCCGCCCACCCGATGAAATCTGGGTGTGGTGCAACAGCAGTGATGTACTACCAGAAGACCATTCGATATTGGCTGACAGAGTCATTGTCTCCAATACGAATTGGAAGTTTTGGGGACGATTTGCAATGGCGAATATGGCTCGCACAGAATATATCGCGCTATTTGATGACGATATTCTTCCCGAGCCTGAGTGGTTTTCGCATTGTATTGCAACCTTGAATGACAAGGTCGAACGCATTCTTGGAGGCTCTGGTGTGCTACTACCAATAGACGGCGGTTACTCTAGCAAAGTTAAAGTGGGCTGGAATGGGCATCATTGCAATGAGCTGACGCAGGTCGACCTGGTAGGGCATGCCTGGTTTTTCAGAAAATCCGTATTGAAATACCTCTGGGAAGAACCGCCGCACTCCTGGGAAAATGGCGAGGATATCCATTTCAGTGCCATGGCATTAAAGCATGGCGGTGTGGGTACCTGGGTGCCACCTCACCCTCCCGAAAACGAGCGCGTCTGGAGTTGTCGGCCCGATTTTGGAAAAGCGGTTGGACGCACAAATGCGGCAACGTTTAAGACCGAAGGGCATCACTCGATCAGGGATGATGTGGTTGATCATCATCGATCAAATGGCTGGCAGATTGTGGCCGAACACACTTCGATAGATTGAGCCGCCTCAATTAGCTTTGCTATTGCAACTGATAGCCACCGTTTACGGACGTGTTTTCAAATTCCGCCATACATTGCCTGTAGCTTGTCTTCTTCCACTTTTCATCAATGGCTCGTTTTGCAATTTTCGCCCTTGCCACCTCAGCCGCTTCATATCCAACCCGTGCTCTTCTCTTATTGAGGTTGCCGGGGTCCACTACATCGTATTCCACCAGCTTGAACGTACCACTATCATCATGGTAACCGCCAAAAGACGTCCCATACACTGACGGCCTATTCGATAAGACCAGATAACGGTCCCTGAGCAACGCGTACCAGTGGGCACTAATAGCGCCATGCGGTAATGCTTCTCCCATAAGCTGCGTACTGCGATCCTGGAAATCCGCATCGAAAGTGGCGTTTGCTGCCACGAAAGCTAATGCCTCAACGCAGTCTGATCCAACAACATCCGGCCCGGGCCAGCCATGAGTTTCAAACGCACTATCAAGGAACCCGGTGGATTCGAGTGATAGCGCCTGATATTGCTGAAGCTTACTCTCGTAGTCGCCTTGTTTGCTTTTATATTCCGCTATAAGACCATCAAGCTCTTGCCGCCTATTGAGCACGGTGTTTCGTAGCTGGACATCTGATGGGTTATTTCCCGCATCACATCGACGAACAAATTTACTCAGCCTGGACCAGCTGGAAAAACCATAGAGGCGTGCCACGACTCGTTGCGCATCAAGAATGGAAAAGCGCGTGTCGAATATCTCCTCATCACTCAATCCGTGCAAGGACGTATCGAAGTGACCAATGGTTGCGCAGATGCTTTTATCGCCATTGCGATGAGACGATTTCAAACGCTTGGCTTCGCGTGAGAGGAAATGAAGACTGGGTTGTTGGGGAAGAATTTTCATAGCAAGCTCTCTGTTAGTACGCTCAACTCGCGAAAGCGTAGAAAGCTGGAATGCTTTTAATCGTGTGTTGCACAGGTAGAGTTAAACTCTTTTCCGCGAGCCAGATGCACCCTGTCGTACTGTGGTCAGTATAGCCAATACTGCCGTGATTGACGAGTGTTTTAGCTTTTATGGGGAGATGGGTTAATAGCGATTCGCTACGCCTCACCCGGCGCAAACTGTTCGGCTAACAAGATACCGCCAATAACTAAAGCCATCCCCAGGCCATGATGAATTCTAAATTGCTCGCTAAGAATAAGGACTGCGAGCAGCGACCCAAACACCGGTACCAAATTAATAAATAACCCTGCTCGATTACCGCCGATTAATTCAACGCCACGAGCGAACGCCAGTTGGCAGGCAATAGAAGGCACAATCACGATATACAGCATAATGAGCCAGCCTTTGGTGGCAGGAATGACAAGGCCAAGCTGATTAATTTCATACAAGGCAAACGGGATCGTCATCAGGAATGCTCCGGCTGCCACCAGCCACATAAAGACCATCCAATGCACTTTCGGGCGCCATCGCAGGCCAAAGGTGTACACCGCATAAAAAACGCAACCCAGCAACATAATTAAATCACCACGGTTAAGCCCTGCGCTAAAAAATCGCGAAGGCTGCCCTTCTGTCGCCGTCACCAGAACACCAAAAATGGTTAAGGCCACACCCACCAGTTGCAACCAATGCGTACGTTGGGACATCACAATGAAATTAAGCAGAATGATCATGACGGGCATAGATGCCTGCTCGATACTGACGTTGATAGCCGTTGTGTGGTGGAGCGCCAGGTACATACACAAGTTAAACAGTGCCATACCAAAGGCACCAAGCCCCATTAGGTACAGGCAATCTCGCCCTAGCCATTCCCAGCCAGGTTTTATGTGTCGCCAGGCAAACGGCATTAACAAAGCAAAAGCAAGAAACCAGCGAACGCAGGTCAGTGTAAACGGTTCCCATTCCGTTGACGCCAATTTTCCTGCAACCGCATTACCAGCCCAGCCCAATGTGGCCAGGACCAGTAATAGGTAAGCATTACCCAGCATAGTTTTTAATATCAATTGGCAACGATATTAACGAGCTTGCCTGGTACAACGATAACCTTACGAACGCTTGCATCGCCAATGTGTTTCTGTACGTTTTCATCGTCACGTGCTGCCGCCTCGCAATCTTCTTTTGAGGCATTGGCCGGCACACTGATTTCGGCACGACGCTTACCATTGACTTGCACCACCAGGTTGAGCTGATCACGCACCAGCGCATCCTTATCACATTCAGGCCAGGCTTCGTTAATCAAAGCAGTCTGAAAACCAAGCTGCTCCCACAACTTATGAGTGATATGCGGGGTAAAAGGTGCAAGTAAACGCACCAGTGCACTTAAGGCTTCATGAATTACGGCCTTGTCAGCATCTGTGTTTACTTTGTACTTATTAATATCGTTAAATAGCTCCATCATCGATGCGATAGCCGTATTAAACGTAAATCGGCGATCAATATCGTCCGTCACCTTGGCGATGGTCTGGTGCGTTTTGCGACGCAGTGTTTTTTGTACATCGTTAAGCGAATCAGGGTCAAGATCAATTTGCCCATACTGGGCATCCACTTCGCTTATTTCACGCCACACACGTTTTAGAAAACGGTGCATGCCTTCAACACCACCCTCTTTCCATTCCAGCGACTGATGCGGCGGTGTATCACTCATCGAAAACAAGCGCACGGTATCCGAACCATATCGATCAATCATTTCCAAAGGATCGACACCGTTATTTTTCGATTTCGACATTTTCTCAATGCGACCAACCGTAACAGGCTTGCCATCGGCTTTGAGTTTGGCAGCATTAATGCGGCCCTTATCATCATATTCCAGGTCAAGCTCTTTGTAGTTGTAGTAAATTGGCTTGCCAGAATCATCTTCGCGATAAAACGATTCAGCGATCACCATGCCTTGCGTTAGCAAACGAGTAAACGGTTCATCGCTGGACACAAGCCCTGTATCGCGCATCAACTTATGAAAAAAGCGGGCATACAACAGATGCAATACCGCATGCTCTACTCCACCTATGTATTGATCGACCGGTAACCAGTAATCGGCTCGTTCATCCAGCATGGCATTGGCACCGGGGCTGCAAAAGCGGGCGTAGTACCAACTTGATTCGAAAAAGGTATCGAAGGTGTCTGTTTCACGCGTACCAGGTTCATTGGTGCCGGGTACCGTTGTGTTTATAAAGCTTGGATCATCTTTTATCGGCGAACGCACGCCCTGATATTCAATATCTTCTGGCAGCAATACCGGTAGTTGATCTTCTGGCACTACGTGCACGTTGCCATCTTTATCATAAATAATCGGTATCGGGCAGCCCCAATAACGTTGACGCGAAACACCCCAGTCGCGCAGGCGGTAATTGACTTTGCGTTCAGCGTTGGCCTGCTTGACTAAAAAGTCGGCCGTGGCGTTAAAGCAAGCTTGAAAATCCAAACCATCGAACTGTTCAGAATTAATTGATACCGTATCGTCTTTGGAGATAAACGCTTCCGTTTCGATATCAACTGGCGCTTTGCTCGACTGCACCACCTGCTTTATCGGAAGATCGTATTTCTTGGCAAATTCGTAATCACGCTGATCGTGACCAGGCACCGACATTACGGCACCAGTGCCGTAGGTTATGAGTACAAAGTTGGCGGCAAAGACAGGAATTTTTTCGCCAGAAACGGGGTTGATGGCATGTACACCCAAAGCCATACCACGTTTTTCAAGCTTCTCCAGAACCGCTTCTGAAGTACCGGTTTTTAGACACTCCTCGATAAAGGCTGCAACTTCTTTATTTGACTCTGCCACTTCCCGTGCCAGAGGGTGCTCAGCTGCAACCGCCATGTAGGTAACCCCCGCGACAGTATCAGGACGTGTGGTATAGACGCGGATGGCATCGTCCCGCCCGTCCAGAGCAAAATCAAACTCAACCCCTTCTGATCGACCGATCCAGTTGCGCTGCATGGTGCGCACAGCATCCGGCCAGCCCTCAAGCTTCTCGGTTTCTTCGAGTAACTCATCAGCATATTGGGTTATTTTCAAAAACCACTGCGGAATCTCACGGCGTTCTACAAGTGCACCTGATCGCCAGCCACGCCCTTCGGCGTCCACCTGCTCATTGGCCAGTACCGTTTCTTCTACCGGATCCCAATTGACCACAGCCATTTTTTTGTAAGCCAGGCCTTTTTCAACCAGCTTGGTAAAAAACCATTGTTCCCAGCGGTAGTAGTCCGGCTTGCACGTGGCCAGCTCGCGAGACCAGTCGTACGCTATGCCGAGCTTTTGCAGCTGAACACGCATTTCGTCGATATTTTGGTATGTCCAGCTTGCAGGGGCGGTGTTGTTTTTAATCGCCGCGTTTTCAGCCGGCAAACCAAACGCATCCCAGCCCATAGGTTGGAGCACATTAAAACCCTGCATACGCTTGTATCGCGACACCACATCGCCAATAGTGTAATTGCGCACATGCCCCATATGCAGGCTGCCACTGGGATAAGGAAACATGCACAGGCAATAGTATTTGGGTTTTTCCGGATCTTCGGTGACCTGAAAGGCATTGTTTGCATCCCAGACCGACTGCACCTGAGATTCAATTGACTGGAAGTTGTATTCGTCTTGCATTGGCAATTCGCAAAAAAAACGCGGATGAAAGAGCAGATGATACAGCAGCAGCCAGTCTTGCGCCGTTTTCACGGCGCCCTGGGTAGTTTAATCTTTACAACTTAGGTGGGTAACACAATATCTTCAAAGACCGCTGAGCGAGTTTGCGGAATCGGCGGATTGTCACCTGTGTGATAAGTGAACACAATTGAGCGTTTGATCTCAGACGAGCTGTTTTGCCCTGCGGCATGCAGGGTGCGCGAATGAAAAAACAGCACATCGCCGGCGTATAGCTCAGCGGGCACGGCTGTGTCCAGAAGATCCTGGTTTTCGTCTATATCTGTGCGTAAAAACAAGGCCGCATCAAAATTCCCAGGCGCAATCTCGAGCCGGTGTGACCCTGGCAACACCAGCAAACAGCCGTTGTCTTTAAATTCAGGCCCCAGCGCAATCCAGACGCTGATCAGCTCAGGCCGATCGAACCGCCAGTAACGAATATCCTGATGCCAGCTGGTCTGGCTGCTGAAGCCTGGGTGTTTGGTCATGATGCAGTTGTGATGGTTCTGCGACAAACGAATGTCATCTGATGCCATCAGTACCCGCAAGGTATCGGCAATATCCGGGTGCGTCGCGCAGTCGCGAAAAAGCTGATCGCGTCCATACGCATGCATCAGGCGACGTGGTGTTTGCCCACCTTCCGCCCAGCGAGATGCAGGAGCGCCAGGGTAATGCACATCGGCTTCAAATTCGACTGGCGCTATGGGCGGGTTAAGCGATGCATCGATACAGGCGACAAGCGCTTTAACGGTTTGCGCTTCGAGCAGATTACGACGGATTAAATAGCCTTCGCGTAAAAACTGCTCGATTTCCGGTTCATTGATTTTTTCTGCTGCCATCTATTTATCCAGTGACTCGTCCACGCAGGCGCCAACGTTGTTGTGGAAACTAGCTCATACTATACGCTCGCAAAACAAGCACACGATACGATGAGCAAACATATCCTTATTGAGAATGCTTCACAGAACAATCTGAAGAATCTCGATCTGACATTACCACACGGCGAGCTCATCGTGATCACAGGTGTGAGTGGTTCTGGCAAATCGACACTGGCTTTCGATACGGTGTTTGCCGAAGGTCAGCGCCGTTACGTGGAAACGTTTTCGCCCTATGCCAGGCAGTTTCTGGACCGCATGGATAAACCGCGTGTGGATCGCATAGAGGGCATCCCTCCCGCCATTGCCATTGACCAGACTAACCCGGTGCGCACTTCACGCTCAACGGTTGGCACCATGACTGAGTTAAACGATCACATCAAACTATTATTCGCGCGCACAGCCTCGCTCTATTGCGGTGGTTGTGGTGCTGAAATCAAACGTGATTCAGCACAAGCCATTTGCGAACGGCACATGGCAGACGATGATGCTGATGCCGAGCGCATCATGGTTTGCTTTAGCGTACGGATTCCAGATAATTTTTCCAAAAATGAAATTGAGGGCTGGCTGACACGTCAGGGTTACACACGTGTACACAAAAAAAAGGGTAATACCTTAGAGGTCATTCAGGATCGCTTGCGCCCGACTACATCAAACCGCGGCAGACTCATCGAAGCTGTTGAAGCCGCACTACGTTATGGCCAGGGCCGCGTGACGGTTTATCAATTAGATAGCGAGCGTAAGGCATCAAAACCAAAACACTATTCAGTTGAGATGCATTGTGCCAAATGCGACATTCACTACACACAACCTATCGCCAGCCATTTTTCATTTAATTCTCCGATTGGTGCCTGTGAGAGCTGCCGAGGCTTTGGCCGCATTATGGGTATCGACTACCGCCTGGCCATACCGGATGAATCTAAAACACTCGCAGCTGGTGCAGTCAAAGTGTTTCAAACTGAAACCAATAAAGTCTGTCAGCGCGATATGGAACGCGAAGCCAAAAAGCAAAAAGTTCCATTGGATGTGCCGTATGCAAAACTATCAAAAAAACACAAACGCTGGGTTATTGAGGGTGATGGCAAAATCGCTTCCAAACACTGGTATGGCGTAACCGGGTTTTTTAGTTATTTGGAAGCCCGTGCTTATAAAATGCATGTGCGAGTCATGCTATCAAAATACCGAAGCTATGAGGAGTGCCCGGAATGCAACGGAGCGAGGCTTAAACCGGAATCCTTAATGTGGAGAGTTGGAACAAAACGCGCCGCCGATAAAGTTCTGCCCGCCGCACAACGCTTTTATCCCGCCGGCACCAGTATGAGCGCAGCCAAACACAAAGCGCTGCCGGGACTGAACATCGTAGATTTAATGCGCATGCCACTAGCTCGTGCCTATCAGTTTATAAATGATCTAAGTGGTTATGCTGAAGATGACGCAACGCAGCTAGTGGTTGATGAAATGCATACGCGTCTGGCCTATCTGAACGATGTTGGCCTGGGTTACCTCACTCTCGATCGTCAGTCACGAACACTCTCAGGTGGTGAAGTACAACGTATTAATCTCACCACAGCGCTGGGCACATCACTGGTCAACACCTTATTTGTACTGGATGAACCGAGCATTGGTTTGCATGCAAGAGATATGGATCGTGTGATACGTGTGTTGCAGCGCTTACGTGATGCCGGTAACACACTCATCGTGGTGGAACATGATCCACAATTGATGCTGGCAGCAGATCGTATCATTGACATGGGACCAGGGCCTGGCAAAAGCGGCGGCAATATCGTGTTCAATGGTGCACCAAAAAAACTCATTGGTAAAAAGAAATCGCTAACAGCCGCCTACCTTACTGGCGAAAAACAACTTCAGTTCGGGACAGACACTAAACGCGCGCGACAAAACGACAAGGCCAGCAGCAAATCCAGCAGTACGAAAACAGATGCACATGGTGCTAAAACGGATGGCCAACTCGTACTAAGCGGCGCAACTGGAAACAATCTGCAAAACGTCACACTAAAAATACCGCTTAATAAGCTTGTCTGTATTACAGGCCCAAGTGGTTCAGGCAAATCCACTTTAGTGCAAGACACCTTATATAACGCCTTGATTGCGATAAAGGGTAAGCCAAAAGACCTGGCCGCGCCTTATGAGCGCATAGACGGTGACGAATTCTTTGACGACATCGTCATGGTGGATCAAAACCCCATCGGCAAATCGGCGCGCTCTAACCCTGTCAGTTATACCGGTGCGTTTGACACCATCAGAAAATTATTTGAAAAAATACCTGAAGCAAAGGAGCGTGGTTACAAAGCCAGTTCATTCAGCTTTAATTCTGGTATGCGCTGCCCTGTTTGTTCGGGCAATGGTTTTGAGCATGTTGAAATGCAGTTTCTAAGCGATGTGTATATTCGTTGTGGCGAGTGCGCAGGCTCCCGTTATCGCCCTGAGGTGCTGGAAATACATGTGCATTCTCCCGCTCGCGACCAGGGCGCATCTATTTCCGATGTATTAGCAATGACGGTAGATGAGGCAATCGGTTTTTTTGCACACGAGAAGACCGTGGTGCAAGCACTACAGGCCATGCAAGACGTGGGGCTGGGTTATTTACAATTGGGGCAGCCTGTGCCGACCTTAAGTGGCGGCGAAGCGCAGCGCTTGAAATTGGCGGCCCACCTTGGAAAGGCGGCGCAGGCTGCAAGCAAACGTAAACAAAGCGGCCCATCGCTGTTTTTATTTGATGAACCGACCACCGGTTTGCACTTCGATGATATCGCCAAGCTTCTACTCGCGTTCGAGCAATTAGTTCATCGTGGCCACTCACTCATTGTCATTGAACACAATCTTGACGTCATCAGCAATGCCGATTGGATTATCGACCTGGGGCCAGAAGGTGGTGATGCCGGTGGCAAAATAGTCTGTACCGGCACACCAAAAAAAATCCTGTCAAAGAAAAACAGCGCGACAGCTGCCAGCCTTCGTGACTACTTCGACGCGACCGATAAGCTGCGACGCACAGCTGTTGCAGAAAAAAGTGCTGCAGACACGACAGAATATGCAGGCAAGAGCAAGAGCAAAAGCGCCGCATCAGATCTGATACATGTACAACAAGCGCGTGAACATAATTTAAAAAATATCGATGTACAGATTCCGCACGACAAATTCACTGTAATAACCGGCATGAGCGGCAGTGGCAAAAGTACGCTGGCATTCGATATCGTATTCAACGAAGGTCAAAGGCGCTACCTCGAATCGCTTAATGCCTATGCTCGACAATTTGTTCAGCCCGCGTCACGGCCTGATGTTGACGCCATTACTGGCATTCCACCAACTGTTGCAATCGAACAACGCACCAGTCGTGGTGGGCGTAAAAGTACCGTTGCCACAATGACAGAAATTTATCATTTCCTGCGACTGATATTTGTCAAACTTGGCGAGCAGTACTGCCCGGACTGCGACGTGCCGATCACCGCTCAAACAGTGGATGCCATAACAGCTCAAGTACTCAAAAAGCATCGGGATAAGACCATCACATTGTATGCACCCTTAATTGTTGATCGAAAGGGCTACTACACCGACCTTGCCAAATGGGCCCTAAATAAAGGCTTTGATGATCTACGAGTAGATGGGGACTTATTGCCAACCTCTGCCTGGCCGCGCTTGGATCGGTTCAAGGAGCACAATATTGACTTACCGCTGGGCTCGATTAAAGTCGATGTCAAAAAAGAGCCTGAGCTTGTCAACATGATTCAACGGGCCGTGCAGTTTGGCAGTGGTGTGGTGCGCATTGGCAGCACAGCAAAAAACGAAACCTTATATTCAACACAGCGTGCCTGTAGCAGTTGTCAGCGGAGCTTTCCCGAATTAGACCCACGCATGTTTTCATATAATTCAAAACATGGCTGGTGCCCAGATTGCTTTGGCACCGGTGAATATCTACAAGGTTTTGACGAGGAGCAAAGCGGTGAGGAATCAGGGTGGCGTGCAGGTGAAGACGATGAAGTTACGGTTTGCGAGACTTGCGAAGGATTGCGGCTAAAACCTGAATCTCTTTCTGTGTATTTTAAGGATTGGACCATTGCAGAATTTACTCAATTGTCTGTATCTGATGCGAGCAAACGTTTTGCTGCCATGAAGCTGAACGAGCGTGAAACCCTGATTGCGCGCGATAGCTTGACCGAACTCAACTCACGGCTGCATTTTCTGGATGAGGTCGGTTTGTCGTATTTGTCGCTTGATCGTGCTGCACCCACCTTAAGTGGCGGTGAAGCACAGCGCATCCGCTTAGCAGCACAGCTCGGTTCCAACCTGCGAGGTGTATGCTACATACTCGATGAGCCGACGATTGGACTGCATCCGCGAGATAATCGCATGTTACTGCAAACCCTAAGTAGTCTTAGAAAGAAAGGCAACACCATTGTCGTTGTTGAACACGATGAAGAAACGATTAACAGCGCTGAACATGTTATCGACATTGGCCCCGGCGCCGGCGTCCGTGGTGGCGAAGTGGTTGCTACCGGTACCGTTAAACAAATTAAACGCAACAGGGCCTCTGTTACCGGGCAAATGCTCGCCAATCCATTGCAACATCCGCTCTACACACCTCGTGGAAAAACAGAGGATGTACTGCGCGTGGTCAATGCTCGGCTACACAATTTAAAATCGCAGACCGTTGAGCTGCCACTGAGGCAACTGCTGTGTATTAGTGGCGTGTCAGGTTCTGGTAAAAGCACGTTAATCCGTAGCGTAGTACACGATAACCTACGTGTATTAAACAACCAAAAACGTAATCGTAAACTGGGATCCGCTGTTGGCTGTGATGCAATAGAAGGTTGGGAATCTGTTTCGCGCGTACTTGAAGTCGATCAAACTCCTATTGGTAAAACGCCACGCTCCTGCCCTGCAACCTATATTGGTTTTTGGGACAATATTCGACGTTTGTTTGCTGATACTACCGAGGCACGCATTCGTGGTTATAGTGCTGGGCGATTCTCTTTTAATGTGGCAGGTGGGCGCTGTGCGGAATGTGATGGGCAAGGCATGAAACGCATCGAGATGAATTTCCTACCTGATGTCAAAATTCCATGCGATGTCTGTAGCGGTGCGCGTTTTAATAGCGAAACACTTTCCGTACTCTACAAAGGTAAATCCATCGGCGATGTACTTAATATGAATATCGACGATGCGGTGGCATTTTTCGCAGCGCATGATGCGCTGCATCATCCGTTGAAGTTATTGCAGGATGTGGGTCTGGGTTATCTTACGTTGGGCCAGCAAAGCCCAACCTTAAGTGGTGGCGAAGCTCAGCGCATCAAACTGGTTAGCGAACTTGCCAAAGCAAAACCGGCTTTGCAGGATTCCAGTGGTAAAACAATTGTGCGTTCCAATACCTTATACATTCTGGATGAGCCCACGGTCGGGCTGCATATGGCAGATGTTGAAAAGCTGATACATGTGCTGCATCGTCTGGTGAGTGCGGGAAATTCGGTTTTTGTCATTGAGCACAATCTGGATGTGATGGCCGAAGCCGACTGGATTATCGATATGGGCCCGGAAGGTGGTGATGGTGGTGGCAAGGTGGTAGCCAAGGGACCACCGTCAAAAATTGCCAAATCGACTCGCTCGCGCACGGCGCCTTTTCTGGCAGATTTGCTTGGCGGGTAGATTTCACGGATCCCTTTAGCCTATCTTTATTCGCGAATATTCCGCTCTCGCCCAGGTAAAAAAACGAGACTGATAAACAACTAGACAGGCACTGAGCACTGGGGAGTGCTGGAACGACTTTTGCGTAATACATCACAGTTTTGAACACAATCGACTGTGGTAATGCAACAGAACACGACATGGCAGCAAGCGATGCAATCTCTGGTCAAAACCAGTGAGCTTGAACCTGTGAGACAGCTCGGCATTGCTGCGGCACTTGTACTCAGTGCTTTCGGGGCTGATTTTGCGAGCGAACAACTTGCTAGCAACGCAACGGTTTATGCTGCTACAGGAATACAGCAAGCGACATCTGCGTTAAGCCTAACGGCTAAACGCGCGCCGGTACTAGGCCCAGCTTCACTTGCATCAGCTCACCCGGCAATACTCGATCAGCCTGGCCAAGTCATATCCAACACGCCAACCGCGCCTGCGACAAAACCCCTGATCGTGGTTGATGCCTTTACTGGTCAGAGCAACGATAGCCGCACTCAGTCCAAGTCGAAATATGCGCATCTACTCACGAGCTCAAACCTTCTGACATCTCTGAGCAAACCATTTGCGAAGGGTCATCCAGCGAACACAGCTAATGAAGCTACCAACAGTTCATTGTATGCAATACGGGTCACTGACCTACTTGCTGGCATAACGCAAAACGCGAATCAGAACGAACCGATCAAAAAGCAGACAAGGAACCAGATTGCTTCTAGTATCCACGCGCACAAAGACAGTATGGCAAAAGAGAAATTTGTGGTGGTTATTGACCCTGGCCATGGTGGCAGCGATCCAGGCTCGATTGGGCACAATGGGCTTCAGGAAAAAGAAATCACATTAGCGATTGCCAAACAAGCTGCCCTGTTTCTTAATGAAATAGATGATATTTCTGTGGTGTTAACTCGTGACAAGGATAAAGGGCTGTCGCGTAAAAGCCGAGTTGCTCGCGTAAAGCAAGCCAATGCCGATTTGGTGGTTTCATTGCATTTAAATCACTTGCCACAAGCCGAGATCAATCTGGTTGAAACCTATTATGCCGGGCCAGAAAACATCATGGAGAGCATTGAAACCCAACGTCTCGAATCCGGCACTCAGGCTCAGCTTAAAACCAACGCCGCATTCTTACCCGATACCCGATTTACGGCCGGTTCCAGGCTACTTGCCGATTTAATGCAACGTCGAGTCTATGAGGAAGTCGCCCGCCAACATCCCCAAACCGATAACGCCGGTGTAAAAAAGGACACCTTGTACATCTTGACACGCAGCTTTACACCGGGCGTTTTAATCGAAATGAGTTGCTTAAGTAACCATGAAGAAGCCAATAGATTAACTGATCGCGCCTATATCAATCGGCTGGCAGCCGCCCTTGTCGACGGCGTACGTGATTACCGCCAAGCTAAGAAGGCGAAAAACAAGCTCGATCCGGGAGTGTGAGCCGCTCCTCGGCTGGCAGCCGTGTAATGTGAACTTGCACTCGGAATACGCAGCGTCAGATAAGCATAATAACCACATCAACAAGCCAGACACGCTTAGGTATTCAAGCCCCTAACGAGTCATTGGAAAACGACAAGCCCGTGCCAGTTACCAGAGACGCTGCCATGGGCTTTTTGTTTTTCGCTCCGGGCTAATTCTTGTGGCCATCCTCATTACCCTCATAAAACACTATTTGTCGGAATTCCGATTGCACTAACTACACGATCGTGTGATATTCGCCACTTCAGCCATTTGGTGAGTTGCGATTATGTTTGAACACAAACTGCAAGATGTACAAAACCGCCTGATGCGCCCAATAGCGAGTGCTACTGGCTTGCCAAACGAGCGCTACGTCCACGCTGCGGCCTTTCCAGCCGATCGGGATTACGTCATTAGTAAAACCTGGGCGTGCATTGCATTTGTCGATGATCTGCCCGAAAACAATTATGTGCTGCCGGTGGACTTTATGGGTGTGCCGCTAGTCGTGACCAAAGATGGTGACGGCCACATTCGCGTATTCCATAATGTGTGCAGCCATCGTGGCTTGCATCTTGCCGACAAGCCTTGCAAAACCAACGGTATGCTGCGCTGCCCCTATCATAGCTGGACATACAAATTGAACGGCGAGCTGCGTGGCACACCTCACATTGGAGGCTACGGTCAGCACTCTCACCCAGACTTCGATCGCGATTCCGCGCACTTAAAAACCGTGCGCTCAAGCGTTTGGCTAGGCGCGGTGTTTATCAATCTCTCTGGCGACGCTATTCCATTTGAAGAATACACTGCCCCGCTTGAAAAACAATTTGACCGTCTTTGCACAGCTGACGATCGGGCCACGTTTGCCAGCGGCAGCACCGGTTGCAACACCACCATGACCGTTAAATCCAATTGGAAGTTGCCGGTCGAAAACTTCCTTGAGGCATACCATTTACCCACTGTACATCCAGAACTCAATAAGACATCGCCATTGGATGAACACTTCGACCTTGAACGCTTTGACTATGGCGGTGGACAAGGTAGTTATAACTACAAACCAACAATAATCGACAACAAAACACTGCCAACCTTACCTAGTTGGTCTGCCGAAACGGACAATCAGGCGGTATACCCTGTGCTGTATCCCAACACATTTTTAGGCTTGCACAAAGATCATTTGTTCATTATGTATCTACAACCCACCGCCAATGATGAGACCGTGGAACATGTGCGGATCAGCTATGTTGGAGATGAGGGTTTAGGTGAAGGTTACCGCGAGCACCACAAAAGCCTGCTGGATGCCTGGACTGAGGTGTTCAAAGAAGATATCTTCGCTGTTGAGCGAATGCAAAAGGGGCGGTTTTCTCCTGCATATCAAGGTGGCGTTTTCTCACCCACAATGGATGAAGCTACACTTCATTTCCACCAATGGGTGGGAGGGCAGCTGCTAGCCAATACACCATGAGGTACCCTGTTGGGGAAGAGCCCAACCCGCTCTACCCGCACAGCGAAAGCATGCATCATATGCTGACTGTGTCGATGTTCATGAGCATTGCGATCGGTGTTGTTTTGTTAGTGCTGGGCAGGCGTGGCAAGGTGCTATGGATGCAAGTATGGAGCGTTGGGCTTATTGTGCTTAGCATCAGTTACCTGATTGCCGATGCCGTACAGCTTATTTAAGTGAGTTATTCTAGCCGTTTTTGATTAACGATCCTAAACGGACGATGTGTTTACGGCGATGCTTTGACATTGCGCATGGGTTGTCAGCACCATTTGATACACTGCTCGTCACTAGCAACACTTGGTGTTCATCACTGCCATGCTGACAACCTTCGCCGTTAGCGGTTTTCGTTCTCTTCACGATCTTGTTATACCGCTGGCACCACTGACTGTAATTACCGGGGAAAACGGCACAGGTAAGTCGAATATCTACGGTGCACTGCGCTTGCTTTCCAATACCGCACGCGGACAATTGGCCAACGCTCTGGCAACTCAAGGCGGCCTGCCCTCTGCCATGTGGGCAGGCCCCGAAACTATCACTCGTCGCATGGAATCCGGAGAGGTACCGGTTCAGGGAGGCCCGCGTAAGCACACGGTAAAATTGCGCATTGGTTTTGCCAGTGAGCACGATGAACAGCATGCCAGCGGTGGATACGGATATCAGGCGGTGCTGGGTTTACCCACGCCTTCGTCGTCTGCGTTTGATCTAGACCCTGAAATAAAACGCGAGTGTATTTGGAATGGACCACATTGGCGTGCTGCATCTGCGCTTGTGGATCGCCGCGGGCCACTGCTTAAGCGCCGCGAAGGTCGCAGTTGGAACATCATCACACAACATCTACCCACTTACGACAGCCTGTTTGCCAGTGCTGGTTCACCTATTGACGTGCCAGAGGTTTATGCACTTCAGCAAGCCATCTTTAATTGGCGGTTTTATGCTGATTTTAGAACTGACGCCACTGCGCCGGCACGGGCAACGCGACCGGCGACGCGCACTCCGGTACTGCACCATGACGGACGCGATTTAGCCGCTGCACTGCAAACTATATTGGAGATCGGTGATGCGCATGCCCTGCATACAGCAATCGATGATGCGTTCCCTGGTACGGAACTGATGATTGATCGATCACAACCCGGGCAGCTCCGGGTTGCCCTGCAACAACCGGGACTACTGCGTCCACTGCAATGCACCGAATGGTCAGACGGCACGTTGCAATATCTTTTACTTTGCGCAGCATTGCTCACTGCAAGGCCACCTGCTTTGATGGTGTTAAACGAACCTGAAAGCAGTCTACATCCAGATTTACTACCCGCACTTGCCAGATTAATTGTGCAGGCCAGCGAGCGATCACAAGTGTGGGTGGTCAGCCATGCTGCACGGCTGGTTAGCGCACTAGAAGAATCCGAGCTTTGCCATAGCATGCAGTTGGAAAAGTCTCTGGGGCGAACCCAGGTGAGCGGTTTACGTGATCTGGATAAACCTGCCTGGACATGGGCAGGTGGTCGCTAATTGACCAAATTATTGATCGACTTACTTGATCGACTCAGTAATCAAAATAAAAAATCAGCGGCGGTACTTTTGACGCCTTCTGCGTAATCGCTCAACTTCGGCTTCACTGTTGGTTTTGCCAACACCCCAAGTGAGTGCTATTGATTGTTGGTCTTGCTCTGTTGTTTGCGCCGCTGTTTTAGCCGTATTGGGCAAATGTATATGGTGTGCATGAAACTGCACCCTAAGCAGGCTTGAAATGAGAGCTTCAACAGAGCGGTGCCGCACAACAAACACACCTCGATAACGATGCACACGCAACTTGCCAAATTCACGGTCCAGCAAGGCTCGTACTTCATCGGTGATACGTTTGCGTTCGTTGTTATTAAGCCCTGCACGCTCTAAAACAATGTCGTCAATTTCAACGGAGGCCTGGTAGGCAAGCTGTTGACGCATTGACAGAAGTTCTGCCGAACCGTTGCACACATTTTGTGCACCGCGTGCGCTGTTGTAAATAACAACGCTATTGGATTGACGGGGTGTGGGTCGGAAGACAGCAAGTTCAACAACATTTGTTTGTGAAGTGTTTAAACGCGCTGACATGGTGTCTCCGTTAACGGTTATACGCAACGAGGTTTGCGTCGCGTTGATCTATCACTACAAATATAACGATACAGATTCTACCTTGTTAATTTGATGTTCGGCAACTGAATGAACTGTTTTGTGACACTGCGTAAAGTTATGCGCTGTGGATAACAAAATTAATTTATTTGCAAGCACACGGTGTGTTATTTGTTATTCGCCGTTTGCAGTATGTCATATAGTTCTGGTCTGTTCAGTTTGACTTCGTCTTCAGTTAATCCTTCTAACGAATGCGGAAACTTAAGCCATTGATCTGTTTCGTGCAGATAATAGTCAGGTATACGGCTGGTCATATTTCGATCAGGCTTATAATACGGAACTGCGACACGAACTTCAGCAGGCATATTGCGACGCAGCAGCACCTTTAATCTTTCAATGACGGCGTCGACACTTTTTCCTGTGTCGAAAACATCATCCACAATCAAAATTCTATCGTCGCAACTGACTTTCTTAACAAGATAACTCAGACTGAACACCTGTACCTCATTGGCTTGCTCACCGATGTTGTGATACGACGCCGTGCGTATCGCAATGTGATCTGATTCCACACCTCGGTAGGCGAGTAATTCCTGCACAGCGATGCCCATGGGCGCTCCACCACGCCACACGGCAACGATAAAACTGGGACGGAATCCGCTTCTAAATACGTCTGCCGCCAGCCGAAACGAATCTTCGAGCAAGGCCTGTGCACCTATGTACTTTTTCTCACCCATGGGTTTTATTAGCTACTGCCACCTATCTTTTCCTTTAACGTTGTACACTCTAACATGTACCCCTGCATTGATAACACGTTGAAGAACAAGCGTTACATCACCGAACAGAACTTGCTGGAAGATGCCTACAAACTTGGCGTGAGCATCTATAACAGCGGCTTTAAGCCAACCTTTATTGTTGGGCTTTGGCGTGGCGGCAGTAGCGTGGGCATTGCCGTGCAGGAATGCCTTCAATACCTGCATGTTAATACTGACCATATAGCGATTCGCACCTCTTATCGAGGCTTAAACAACTATCAACAAATGGTTGATAACCCTGAGAAAGAAATCAGAGTGCATGGCACACAGTATTTACTGGAAACACTTAATCGAGAAGATTCGTTGCTGATTGTCGATGATGTTTTCAGCTCAGGGCTTACCATGCAAGCGGTTCTTAACAGGCTCTCCCAAAGGCTTAAACAGAACATGCCACATGAGGTTCGCGTAGCGACTCCATGGTACAAACCAACACACAATCGAACGGATACCAAACCGGATTACTTTTTGCATACCACAGAAGACTGGCTAGTTATGCCCTATGAAGTTGCCGGTTTGACACGAGACGAAATAACGCAAAACAAACCATTCCTATTGCCGATACTTTCTGAACTGGATTCTGATCAAGTTACGTAATTCCAGATCAACCCTTGCGCCTGACATTCATACCTGTAATCACCTATGACCAACGACATCAGCACTTTTTTAAAAGGTCTTGCAATGGGCGCAGCGAACGTCATTCCTGGCGTGTCCGGAGGTACGATAGCTTTGATCACAGGCATATACACGCGCCTGATCGATGCGATTAAATCATGCGATTTGGCGGCATTTAAATTGGCCCTAAAGCGTGACTTCAAAGGTCTATGGCAACATATCGATGGGCGGTTTTTAAGTGCAATTATGTTAGGTGTACTGGTCAGTATTGTTAGCCTTGCCAAGCTGTTTGAGTTTTTGTTGGAACACCACGAACGCTACACTATGGCATTCTTTTTCGGCCTGATACTTCTATCTCTGTATTTTGTCGCGAAAAAAATTACGCACTGGAGCCCACCCGTTATCGCAGCACTGTGTATCGGTACCATAGTCGCCATTGCGATAGCGTTGCGTGTTCCCGCAAACGAAAACGCCTCTTTTTTCTATGTGTTCATCTGCGGTGTGATTGCCATTAGCAGTATGATTTTACCAGGGCTCTCTGGCTCGTTCGTGCTCATTCTGATGGGAAACTATGCACTGGTGCTTGGTGCGATTAGCTCATTCAATTTGGGCATACTGATTCCGCTGGCACTGGGCTGCGCCGTTGGGCTTGTCGTGTTTGCAAACATATTATCGTGGATATTTCGGCACTACGAAAATCAGACTCTGGCGCTGATGACAGGCTTTGTGCTCGGCTCCCTTGTCGTAATTTGGCCATGGAAAAATGCCCTTATGCAAACCGTTACACGCGACGGTAAGCCACCTAAAGAGGTGGTCAGCGGTTACGACTGGTTCTGGCCTTCACTGGCAAGCAGTGAAACCATGATCAGCATTTTGTTGATTGTGGCTGGCGCGATCAGCATTGCGCTTATGGAATATTTTTCCACTAGCAAGTAAAAGGTTCATCAACCGCACCTTGCCATTTCTAAACCAGCCATTTCCAAACCGGCCATTTCGCATACCCGCGTTTTGCCGCTAGGCCGTATTTGACGACCTGTTGCCGTTGAGCCTTTTGACAATCAAGGTCAGGCAAAGTAGCAGTAGCACCAACACTGCGGTTACCAGCGCCATTGGCTTTGCTGTGCCATCGTGCAGCAGGCTAACCGCCACGGCTGATAAGCCTGCCGTAATTTGCTCTATACCACTAAGTAGCGCTGAAGCTGACCCTGTTTGAGCCGTCACTGATCGTAAGGCTCGGCTGGGTGCAATGGCAAACAGCGGCCCCATGCCAAAGGTCATGACCGAATACGCCGACACGAGCGTGATCGGGTTAAGCCAATCCAGCGCAATAAAAACAATGAGCAGAACAGCACCAGAGACGATTAATCCGAGTCCAAGCTGCAAAATCCGAGAAGCAGATCCAGACTCAAGCCAACGCGAAGCCAGCGCGCTACCAATAAAAAAACTGACAACAATACTCGCCTGGTGATAACCAAAATGCTCGGTGGCCACACCATATAAGTCAATAAGCACAAACGGCGCTGCAGTAACAAAAACAAACACAAGGCCCAGCGCAATACCGAGCATGGTGCAATGCACTACAAAATCACTATTGCGTAAAAGCCTTGCGTAAGATCCAAGCACACGTGAGGGTTTTAAAGCCTGTTGATCAGGTTGTCCGGATTCTGCCAAAAATCGATAGACAATAAAAAATGCCAACAGTGCCATGCCGGCAATGATATAAAAATTACTTTGCCAACCAAAACTGACATGCAGATAGCCGCCCAAAATAGGTGCTAGAGCTGGCGTCACTGCAATCACCATGTTAAGCAAAGCCATGGCTTTCATCTGTCTTTGCTCTGTGTACAGATCTTTTAGCACAGCAAGACCAATAACCGCTTCTGCCGCCGCGGCTATTCCTAACAGAATTCTGGCGATTATCAATTGTGTGATGGTTTGAGCGAACGCACAGAGCAGACAACAAATCGCCACCGCAAGTAACGAGCACAGCATCACCGGCCGCCTGCCAAAACGATCAGACAATGGCCCATGTATGAGCTGTGCCAGGCCGAATGCCAAAAAATTTAAACTGATGGTGAGCTTAACAAGGGTTGCCGATGTGGCAAATTCTTTTGCAAGATCCGGCAAACTCGGAGAATACATGTCGGTTGACATGATGCTGGTGCTGGATGCCAACACTAAAATGGCAACGACCGCTCCTAGCCCAGGCATTGCGGTTGGCTGATATCGAAACATGTAAGCGCGAGCCAAGTATGCTAATAATTGGTTGAGGCAACAGGAATTGGTCAATAACGCAATGCCATTTGAACACAAAACTGCGCTAACAAGCTGAAAAATGCCTGTCCATTCTTTCAATGCTGTTTGTCGCTCTGATGCGAAGATTTTAATACTCGGTACCATGCCGGGGATTGCCTCTTTATCTGAGAACGCCTACTACGCACATCCGCGCAATGCATTTTGGCCGATCATCATCGCCTGGAAAACGCAGGAAGCGGCCAGCTACGAATCCGTACAACACTACTCATATAAGGCGCGGCTTCAATTACTGAAGCAGGCGGGCATTGCGCTTTGGGATGTGCTCTCCGAGTGTGAACGCCAAGGCAGTCTTGATTCTGCCATTCAAAAAGACACCGCTGAGCCTAACGACTTTAGTCAATTTTTTTCTCAGTACTCATCCATACAACGCGTTTTATTTAACGGCAAAACAGCCGAACATTTGTATTTAAAACGCGTGCTAAACACACAAAAAGTCGCGCTTCCCAGGCAAGCGTATTACTGCCTGCCCTCCACAAGCCCTGCCATGGCCAGCCTGAACCTTAATCAAAAGGCGAATCGGTGGCACCAGGCGCTCCAATTACAATAGTGATTGGGTTAATTAGTGGCTCCACAACGGCTGGCCAGCAGTGTGGATTCCCTGTTACGATTGGTAAAGAGCAAAGCGACAAATACATTAAGAAGCACTGCACATGAATCAGCTCACAAGATTACAAACACAGACCTTATGTTGCCTGGCGGTTGCAGGGGTGCTTTACTGCACTCAACTGGTCGCCCAACAGAACACCAAAACAGAACAAAGCTACCAGCAGATTCTTCAATACCTCAGTAATCAATTGGGGCTAACCTTCAAAGGTGGACCATTCGAGCACGGCGATAAAACAAGTGTAGTCTCGACAAGCGTCTACGATCAAAACACAAGCGACTTGAACAATACCGGTGCCGCTAACGATTTGACCGACAACGAACAGTTAAATAGGCATTTTGTTCTCAACCATACCTTTGAGCACAGTGATCGAACTAGTCAATCGTCGTTAATGCCAGGAATAAGCCGCGTCATCACCACACTGGACAAAGCGTCCGTCAATAACGCTGAAGTTAAGTCTTTTTTGGATAGTTACGGTGAGAAAGATCCGTTCAAATTCACCACCGATATTAACGATGATGGTAGTACACGCACCAGCGGCATCTTTACGGATATAGACTATCAGGGTGAAGAACTCAGAACGACCACCAAAACAGCCAACGCCATTATAGAGACGGCTACATCCGGCGCTGCAAGTGTGCGTGCCCTGCTACCACAAATAAGCCTTGTCGATTCTGAAGGGCTTCAGGTCGTTATAAATGGCATAGAAGGCCGCGCAGAACAAAGCAACCCCAGGCAATGGATCAGCAATGGGTCTCAATATTTGTACGTTGAAAGCGCTTCTAGCTCTACCAAGGCTGATGGTGACATTTTTAGCGCCAACAACATGAAGTTTGAAGGCAGCCTCGACATCACCTCAGATGTGCCTACCGTAGAATCTATACTCGAATTGCCAAAAGTGGAATCCGACTACCCTCTGAATAGTCTTACCCAAGTTATGTCATTGCGCGGCTTTAATGCGGAAGGGCTAAAGAAACTGAACCCGATGTTCGCAGAGAGTGACAAACTGCAAGTCATACAAGATCTCCTGGATAACAGCAGCAGCTACATCACCGAAATTTTAATGGTACCCGGTATTGTGCTGGATCAAGCTTTGGCATTCAGCAATGATGGCGGTGTGGGCAAAGCCGATTTCAACATTGCGTTCCATGGTGATGGTTCAGCAAACGGACGCAGCAATATTTTTAGTTTAGGTGATTTACTGAACGCTATGTCGATCAATATCGACTTCGACGCAGATGCTTCGGCAATAATGATGACACCGCTCCGCGACATTCTTCTCAAACCTCAAATTGCTCGGTTTATCGACACCGCTGACAATAAGTTCAGATCTAAAATCATGCTGGAAAATGGCAACATAACCATTAACGGTAATACCACAGCGTTGGAAAACGTGTTTGGGTTCTTTTTAAAGTTCCCAGTCACTTTTTTGCACTAAAACGTTTAATCGATTTCGCAGGCGGAACCCCAGTGCGATAGAGGCGACTGTCAAACCAATCACCAGCCCAAGCCACAAACCGTATATACCAAACCCAAGCGTATGGGCGGCGATATAGCCCAGCCCAAACGCGATGGCCCAATAGGAAAAACCGTTGATCAACATGGGCGCGCGCGTATCTTGCAGCCCGCGCAACATACCCAGTAAGGCCACCTGCAAACCATCGGACAGTTGAAAAACGGCGGCGATGACTAACAGGGTGGAAGCCAGTAAGCGCACCTCTTCATCACTTGTGTACACACCGGTAATGCCATATCGGAACAGCAGCAGCATGATGGCTGTCATCCCAGCCATAGCCACGGTCAGCAAAAGCCCGGTAAATACACGAAGCCTTAAGGCATTGACCTCACCACGGCCAAGCACACGCCCTACTCGCGCTGTTAACGCAAACGATAGACCCAATGGCAACATAAAACAAAACGACGTAGCACCAATGGCAATAAAATGAGCACTGGCTTCAAGCGTACCCAAAACGCCTGCTTGAAAACCGGTTGCGACAAATAATCCTGCTTCGAAACTGATTGCTAAAAAAATGGGCACAGCCAACAGTACAATCGGTTTCATCTGCTGCCACTCCGGCCAATCAATTGAGGACAGTAAATTGTAGCGATCGAACTTCGGTGAATACATTAATTTCATCAGTGCAATCGCCATACACACCATCACGATCGATGTCGCAAGGCCGATGCCGTAAAGCCCCAGTTTTGGAAAACCGAAGAGGCCCAGACCCAGAGTGAGATCAATGATGATATTCACCAACAGGCCCAGCAGCTGCACCAGCAGCACCGGCCTTGTCAGATGGGTGGCCTCACACACACCACGAGCTGCAAGCACAATCGCAAATGCCGGTAAGCTCCAGCAAGCCATATATAAATACTGCCTAACCAAAGGCACGAGATCCGGCTGGAGGTTGGTATGGTGTAAATTAGCGGCCGCCAGCAATACGGCAGCGCAGGCGATCGCTCCTGAGAAAATTCCCAACCACAAACCCTGACGGAATACCTGCCCCACTGCTGCACGCCGTCGTTCACCGATCATCTCTGACAAAATCGGTGACAGACCGGCCATCATGCCAATGCATAACAAGGAACTAAAAAACCAGATACTCGCACCAATACCACCTGCCGCCAGCTCCTCACGACCCAGCCTGCCAGCTACCAGCGCATCGACAAGCCCATTGGCCATTTGCAATAACTGCGCGCCTATTAATGGCGCTGCCATTCGCAAGGTGCGACGAGTATCAGCGATAACGGTGTGTGGCTTAAACAAAATTAAACTAAAGATCCAGGTGGCCACGTAGAATACAGTGCATGCGTCCGCATTGATACGACCATTACGACACAGGCCACGGCACACTCATACTATGTTACCCGCTGAACAAAAACCGCCATCGGGTTGGTCGGTTCTCAAACAGTTACTGCCCTACCTGATGTCATACCGGGGGCGTGTGCTCGTCGGCGTTATGGCCTTGCTGGTTGCTGCGGCCATTACCCTGAGTATGCCAGTGGCCTTTCGTTATCTGATTGATGGCGCATTTGGCGGCAAGCTCAATGGCGCATCGGCCAACGGCCTATCCTCTCCCGATGTTACTTTTAGCTTCACACTGCTTTTTGGGCTCGCCATATTGCTGGCAGTGAGCACGGCCCTGCGCTACTACTGTGTTTCCTGGCTAGGTGATCGCATCACAGCCGATCTTCGAGGCGATGTTTACGCCAAAGTGCTGGTACAGAGCCCGGGTTTTTTTGAATCCTTGAAAACAGGCGAAGTGCTGTCGCGGCTATCGGCCGATACAACTCTAATCCAGTCCTTGATAGGCTCCAGTATTTCCATGGGCCTGCGCAACACTTTGTTGTTTTTTGGCGCGCTCATTATGATGCTTTACACAAGCGTTAAGCTTGCCATGGTCATTATAGGGCTACTACTTATTGTCGTTATTCCCATTCTTGTGTTTGGTCGCCGCGTAAGGCATTTATCCAAACACAGTCAGGATCAACTGGCCGATACGGGTGCTTTGGCTGGGGAAACCCTCAACGCCATGAATATCGTTCAAGCCTACGTAAGAGAGGCACACGAAACGGCACGCTACAGACGCGCAAATGATGTCGCGTTTATCGCCGCAATAAAGCGCAATCGGTCCCGCGCCATTCTCACAGCAATGGCGATCATTCTGATTTTTGGCGCGATAGTCTTCACGCTCTGGCTTGGTGCCCAGGCGGTTATCGAGGGCACTTTATCAGCTGGCCTGCTGGCGCAATTTATGTTGTACGCCGCAATCGCTGGAGCTTCAAGCGGCGCCATAGCGGAAGTGTATGGCGATGTGCAACGCGCCGCCGGCGCGACAACGCGCTTGCTGGAACTGCGCAACGCATCCCCTGCAATTGATGCATCAACCAGTATCAGGGCAATCGATCCGTGCACATCGGGTAGCAAAGTGGAATTCAGCAATGTCAGTTTCTCCTACCCAAGCCGCCCGAACGAGGAGGCGCTTGCCTCCATCAATTTTATCGCTGAACCTGGACAAACCGTGGCACTGGTCGGCCCTTCAGGTGCAGGTAAAACCACCGTGCTGCAATTGCTTCTGCGCTTTTATGATCCAAAAGCTGGCCGCATTACCCTGGATAATCATGAGCTGCCAACACTTCAACTCGATAGCCTTCGGGAATCAATTGCTTTGGTTTCACAAGATAGCGTGGTGTTTTCTGCAAACGCCATGGAAAACATTCGCTACGGAAATCTTGATGCCACAGACGAAGACGTTATAAGCGCCGCCAAGGCCGCACAAGCACACGACTTTATTTCACAACTGCCTGAAGGCTACGACACCTATATTGGAGAACGGGGTATGCGACTCTCCGGTGGACAGAGGCAACGC
>CAYSZH010000031.1:0-35138 GCA_964435305.1 uncultured Granulosicoccaceae bacterium | reverse complement strand
CATCAGCTGCGCCTGCATCAGCTGCGCCTGCATCAGCTGCACCTGCATCAGCTGCACCTGCATCAGCTGCACCTGCATCAGCTTCACCTGCATCGTCTTCACCTGCATCAGATCCATCTGCGTCAGCTAGTGGTTGTATGTTTACAAAAGAAAAATTGAGCCCGTCTATATCACCGCCATCCACACTGAATGCCACTGTGTTCGCGCCCGGAGCCAACTCAATGCCAGGGGGTATGTCCTCATCAAACTCATTCAGCACAACTAGATAATCACCTGCAGGCAAACCAGGTAACTGGAACCTGCCCACCATGTCTGATATGAATTCCATCCCAACCGGCGGATCTAATTCAGCATTGAATAAACCATTGCCGTCTGTATCAATGTAAAGCTGCAGACCAATGTCACTAATACCCGCTTCATTGGTATCAAACATCCCGTTATCGTTTTCATCTTTGAAAACAGCACCGGAGGCGACACCCAAATCATCTGAAATAAAGTAACCAGACACACCACCGTAAATGTCGGCACCGTCACCAAACACGATGTCCTTGTCCTGCGTATCATTTGGAAAAGTCGATGGGTCGGTCAGTGTATGAACATGCGGGTCCACATCTTCAGGAAAGTAAGAGAAACCAAAGTAGCGCTGACCTGGCTCAAGCCCTAGCGTGGCAGTGGATATAAACGCTATGCCAACCGGTTCAGTCGAGTCTTTCAGAAACGTTGGATAACCTTGCGGCGTTAACGAATTATTTTGTAAAAAGGTGTAGTTGTGACTTAAATTGGTCCGACCATAACAGATGGAATCGTCATCACATCCATAGCCATTAACACGCACCAGAGGGCCATAGGCTTCAGGCTCGCCAAATATATTGAGTTGTTTGATCACAGCAATCTGTATTGGATTGTTGCCGCTCTTCTCCGCAACCACATGACCAGCTGAATCCATTGCCGATGCACTCAGTGGTGCTATCACGCCAAAGTCATAGATGTGATCTACACGCTCAACATTCTTGGGGGTGTTACCAATATTGGAAAAAAGATCGAGCGCTCCGCGGTTTATCACACGGCTCGCAATCATTGCCGCCATATCGCAGTTGCCGGTATCCGAACCATCAGCTGGGTAATTGGCTTCAAGTACCTCTGATGCAGTACCGACGCGTTCGACAAAAACGCCACAGGGATTACCCACCGAAACGTCGGCAATGTCATCTCGTCGCAATGTCACGCGATCGGCCGTGCTGGCGAAACGAAAATTTTGACCGTAGGCTGTGAAGCCATCCATGACTTGATTAGATCCAACACCCCAGGTGTAAGTAACACCGTCGACGGTATAACGGGTGGGCGTTGCCGGTTCATCATGGGTGAGGATATTAGACACCTGGCCCGCCGCGTACACAGTACTGATGCCTATCGCACCCGCAATAACAGGTACCACGATTAAGCTCTGTTTCAACAATTTTTTCATAGCCGTCTTGTTGAGCATGTCATCTCTCGCATCCACACTAGTGATAGGACGAATTTTGGCAAAATGCCAGTTAAATTGCGTTAACTGCGTAATAATCAGCCACTGTGAGCGGTCGAATCACAGCACGTCATTATCCGCAGATTACCGCTTTAATGGCAGAACTGGTGCGTATTAATCCCAGTTTTTCCAATATTGCCTTAGCGTTGAGCGCTAGGAGTGCACATTTTTAGACGTAGTACCGCTTTGGACAGAGGGAATTAAAATCAAGAGTTCCCTTAAAAACAAGCAGATAGTGATCGAAGGACAGACAAAACAGGCCATTGATCCGTGTGCGGAATCTGTATGCCCTGCAATAAAAACGCGAGGTTTGTTAAGACAAATTGACGTTAATGCGACAAATGATGAAGAGCCGGGGCCACGCTACTCGAATGAAACAAGCTTCCAGCCCGGTGCATTGAACGAGCCATCGGAAAGGAATATTTTTTCCGACACATTATGGGAGGCGTACTGTTTTAGAGAATCGGCATTACTTCGGCCGAACGACACCCGAAACAGATTGTCCACCGATTTCAAATCCTCAAGCTCACCGATGTAGGCTTTATCCGTGCCCACCAACACTTCTGTATAACGAGATGTGCCGACATAGTTTTCAATCCATCTAAGCATGTCAGGAAAATGCGGTTTCAGTGCAAACGAGGTGTCTGCAACAAGCATGACACGTGACGGATTATTCGACTTATACACATGTGCACCCACCCACGTTAGCGCGTGCAACAAAACAAATACCGAAAAAACCTTAAGCCATTTCATGCTTCGAACTCACATCTCCGAATTCAGCAAGTTACCAATGCGGTAAGATGCAGAATCTACACTGGATTCGATATAGGCACCTTCAGCCAGGCCCGCAAGCGATTTGAGTTCGTCTGACTTTACTTCATATGCAATGGTATGAACCGGAATTCCAGACCATTCGAGCATTGGAGTGACAGACTCGAGATCCATACCACGATTTCGTTCGCCATCTGAGAGTACAAACATCACGCGCTTGTGATCGGGGTTGGTGTCGGCGAATTCTGCGAGAAGATTAGCCGCGACCAGTATTCCATCATTGGTTGCTGTACGCCCGCTCGCGGAGAGACGCTCTACTGCACCTATGAATAACGATTTTTGTTGCACATCAAATTCCCTGACATACAAGTCAACATTCACTTGTTCGTTATAGGTCACAAGCCCAATTGCATTATTGGCACTGATTAAATCTGAAGATTCAATCAGCGCTTTTTTAAGATTTTTAAGCCGTGTGCCGTCCATCGAGCCAGACACATCGGCAACAAACACAGCGGCAATGGGTCGACCACCTGATTTCTTTTCTTTCCAGATGCTCTGTGCCTGTGCAATGACCGACTTATCTTGAATTCGATACGCCGCATCATAATCCGGCGTTTTTCCAAAACCAAACCGGGTGACCACGTTTTGAGAACGTTCGATATATTGAGCGAATAGCGTGAGTGCTTCCACTTCGGAATCATCCGCTTCTGGTGTGGCAAAAAGCGGGCTGTCATGACGAATGCCGAAAGGGACAAATTGATAGTCCTTCATACCAGTGACATTAACCCACGACTGATGCTCCATGACCATGGCATCCAACACACCACTGCCTTGTGCAGCGTCCCGCATCTGCAATGTCGTTTGCGCAACAAACGGTACACCGGTTTGAAACGCTTCGAAGGCGGACGCCACATCCGGGCTTAGCATTTGTGATTCATCACCATTAGCGAATGCGTGCAAAACTGTCAGTAAAAAATTCAGGCCCGTACTGGATGTATAGGGGTTGGTATACCCCATTGAAAACGAACCGTTGCTGACATTGTTCAATAGCTTTGGCACATCGAGCGCGCCATTACTGGTGATCATATCGGCTTTGGATTTCTTGACTATAATCCCGGCTGTGTTGGGTGCTGTTTTTTCTGCGATAAGATCCATATCAATACCATCACCACTTAGCATGTCACCCCACAACGCGTTACTGGGAGAGAATGCATCGGGTGTGTATTGGTCAGCCAACATAAATTGTGCACCCAGACCGGAGGCTATTTTGCGCACGTTAATGCTGGCAATTTTGCCGTTGGATAACTGAATCTGCTCACGATTAAATGCCTCAGCCACTTCGATGTAAAAACCATCTCGACCGGTTCCGGCTTTTTCTGACGAGGTGAAAATTTCCACCGCTTCAATATTGCGACTATCTCTGCGCCCGGTTTTGATCGGATAATCGGCCAAATCGGGCAGTAGTGCGGCAAGGTTGGTGCGCGAGAGTTGAATATTGGCACGTGACTGGTTTTCACGATAACTCGGATTAACTTTCTTTTCTACCGCATTGGCAATTGCCGCCCGTGCGCTCTCTGGGCTATCGATTTTATCGCCACAGGCGCTCAAGAGAAATGCCAGGCACACAGTCACAACCAATACCAGTGCAGCGGGTGTTTTACGGCCAGTAACGCAGGTGTCTGGATCAGAATAAAGGGACTTCGTGTACATCTTTATGCCACCTATTCGGTTATGAGAGGATGCCTTATTCACTTAACAGGTTGCAATTTACTTACCCGTATTGCTGGCAATTTCTGCCAGACTAACTAACCGCGCCATTGTATCAAGCCGCTCGTAGTCACTATATGAACGAATATTGGCAACTTCAACGGCGGTATCGGTTAATGCCGCGAACAAATTACGATTTTCCTCTAGTAAACCGCTTAACCGACCGCTTTGGCCAGCGTTAAGCTCAGCGATACGCTCATGAGGGTTGCTGTCTGCATCGTGCCGCGAAATTGAGGACAAACTGTGCCCCACGGCAACGGCATCTGTGAGGTTTTGAATGGCATGCTTTTGCACGCGTCTGGCAGCGGAAAGGTAGGCCACAGGTGCTTTATTCTTGCCGATAAAACGCGTTTCGACGACAGAGTGATAGTCTGACAGGATGTCAGTCAGGGTATCGGCTTGCTTTACGCCTTCCTCTATTTTCAAGGTGTCGAGTTCCGAACGCAGCGTTTTTAGTCTTGCCATCATGGCTTCGTGATCGGCGGTTTCACGACTCTCCAACCAATGAATTTCGTCGGCCAGGGTAAAACCTGCCAACCTGTACAGCAACGGTACTGACAGGGTTGCAACAACAGCAATGGCGGCGTAAACGCCCAGCAGCAACCAGTCCAGCCCAAACCACCACAGGAAAACCAGTAAAAGCCCAAGCGATACCGCAGCAGCCAACACCGTGGTGTTGCGTACCTCGCTCCCTAAACCGTCAAATAAAATAGGTCACCTCAATGTCATGACTCATCTTGTTAAGACTACAGTAGATGCTGACAGGCTTCAGTTCAATAGACCGAACATCACAGCCGCGTAGATCTATTATCGAATGTTTTGAAGTACATTGGAACAAGTTCCACCAACAACATGGAACAAAATATCAGGGCGCAGCCAAACAAGCCTAGCAAACCCACTCGTTCGTGTAGAAATAATGCACCAAAAAGGGCAGCGAACAAGGCTTCGGATGAAAGGAATATAGCCGCTTGAGCAGGACTGGTATAACGCTGGCCAATCACCTGCAAACTAAACGCTATTCCCGTGGCAAATATGCCGGCGTACAAAATCTCAGTCAACGCACCTTGGATTCCCGCCCAGGTAGCCGCTTCAAACGCAAGCCCAGCGACGCCTGCCAGGACACTGGTTACAAAGAACTGCGCAGCAGAGAGTGCCAAAGGGCGGTTGGAACGGCCGACATAGCGAGCTATGAGCAAAACTTGCAGCGCCCAGCACAGAGCCCCTGCCACGGTAAGTGCATCTCCCAACTGTAGTTGAGACAGATTGCTACCGGATAAAAAATAAATTCCCAACAGGGCGATGCTACAGGCTGGCCAAACAATAAAGTGTGGCCATTGTCGGTAAAGCAACACACCCAGCAGTGGCGTAAACACAACGTATAAGCCAGTAAGAAAACCGGCATTGGTCACCGTAATCGTTTGCAAAGCCACTTGCTGCAATGACATGCCCGCCCACAGGCACAACCCAATGGCTCCAAACTGCACAAAATGCTGGAATTGAAGTGGTGGTAAAGGCTCTTTCGGGCGACGTGACTCGGCAATGGCAAACGGCAAAACCACAATGGTGGCAATTAGAAAACGCAGCGCTATAAACGTAAATGGCCCAACACTGTCCATTGCTGTTTGCTGTGCAACAAAGCCCATTCCCCATATGGCGCCTGCGAGCAGCAGTAGCAAATTGGCACTACGTCGTTGCATGGAAAGATTAAGTTGTTTTGGATGTTAAACCGATATTGACGAGGCTATTTTCGCACAGATACCCACACGTATTGCACCAGGCACAATCAATGGTATTAGGAATCAGATAGTGCAAAAAGAGCGCAAACCATGCGACCACGCAGCAGGCTTTCAGCAGTGAACGTAAGCTGATCTCCCACAATAGAAAAACGTATGGTATTGATATCGTAACGCCTGCCAGTAGAAATTAACTGCCCACTGTCAAGGGCAAGCCCAGCCTGCGCTGTAACTAGTGTGATGCTATCAGGCGATTCGATATTCCAGAAAAATTGCAGATCAGAAAACGACTCATTCACTGCCAGTGTACGCTCGACAATCACGGCCCGGTTTACATCAAGCACACCAGAATCAAAAAAGTAATACGTGCGCAGCACACCGGTGCTATCCGTACAAATCCACCCATCGGCAGGCACAACAGCATCGTCTATAAATTCTGGCGGCGTTAATAGCGCTTGCTGCAATTGATTAATATTCTGCACAGATCCGTCATCATTTAATTGCTCCGATTGAAATCGAACATCCGTTGCTGCCGAAACAACAGACATGGACGTTGAATCAGAAGAAGCTGCAAGTGCTGATGGAACAGTTGTGGAATTGGCTATGTCTTCATTTGTCAACATCTCGGTCTGCATCTGAGTTGGCGTCTCAATTGACATATCAAACGGCGACTCAGATGGCGTCTCAGATTGCAAACTCGCTTCCACACTTGTCGGCTCAACTGACTCAGAATCTTCACCCGATTCCTGCGTAGAATCGCATGCGGCCAGTGTGGTCATCATTAATGCCGAGCAACAGATTAAAAGGCATCGCTTTGTTGGAACGCTACGCGCTAGAACAGATTTTCTATTGGTATACGCGTTTGCCCGTACAAACGACAGCTGTGAGAGCGACGCTATAAATAAAGCTAAACCGTGAGAACGCATGGGCAACAGGACATTTAAATCATCCTGGTATGGTAATCGAATACTCGGCTTAAGCTACAGGCGATGATGTTACTGAATGCAACTCGCTACACTATTTATCGATTGCGTCACGAAACACCCACCGATACTGGCAGATAGAATCGTAAACGCTTAGTTAGGCGGGGGATTATTGAACAGTGACTCGGCCACCATTCGAGACACATCGTTGATGCCTGCAGAAGCCGCGGCAAAAAAGGAGTTGGGGTTTCGATCGCTGGCGAAGCGTAAAAACTGAAACGTTCTAATGGCGATCATTTCCCTGCCATCACCAGAAATAATTCTTATTTGTCCAGAAATTTCTGCTCCACCAGACGGTTCGCGCAGAAATTTATCAAAATCAACTTCCACTCGTGCTTCAGGTTCAAACCCTCGTGGCCAAGGCTCAATAATCACATTGGCTTCAAGGTAGTAGCGTAGTCGATCAGCCATCACACGGGTCACAGCATCATCGGGTGATTCAGCCCATTTGATTTGCTCATCGAATTCAATTTGATGCTGAGTAGTACGGCTCGCCAGCCGCGCATCATTTGCATAAGCTGGCATGGTGACCTTAGCCATAGCAATAGCCGACAAACCGGGCACCGACACATCGTTGACTGGGTCGAGCACCGGTTCGAGCAGGTATTCTTTTGGTGGTGGCCCACTACCGCATGCGCTTAATAAGAATGAAGCAAGCAATGTCACAGCGCAAATGTACCTGTTGATCATGCTTAGCGCCCCGTTATCACAGCGTTTGGATTTTCTTCAAGTAATTCTGCAAATGCCGCAATCGATTTTGCAGCAATACGCAGCTCTCGTGCAGCAGCAGACAGTTCAATATAAATTTCAGAATCTGGCGACAAGCCTGCCAGCACATCGTCTGCATTTTGTGATGCTGAAGTAAGCGCTTTCATCATCGCCGGAAGATCGGTAGTAGCCTGTTGAACCGATGCCAGTGATGCTGCTATCTGCCCTGGCAGAGATTGTACATCTGAACTTGACACGATGTTACTGGTATTGCGCAGTAAATCTGTCGCAGCCCCAATCAAACTATCTAAAGGTAGCTGCGCAAGGTTACTAATGAGCGTTTCCACATCGGCGGTGACCGCTTCTATATTGGATGGTGCTGTTGGCAGCGCCGGATACGGCTTCGCTTCTGTATCTATTTGCGCCACTTCAGCATCGGGTTTATCAACAAGTTTTACGATAAGAGAACCAGTGAGTAAGTTACCGGTTGCCAGCTGCACGCGCAGCCCTTCTTTAACAAATCCCTGCATGATGCTTAAAAGAGACTCTGGTGTTACGTCAGCATATCCAAGCCTTCGTGGTTGAAATTGCAACACCGCATAAATGCGTTTTGTTTCGCTGGCATCAGCGGGTAGCTGCACAGAAACCGATGCCACAGACCCCACTTTTAAACCATCATATTCAATTGGAGCGCCTGCTCGAAGCCCTTTAACAGAACCATCGAACTCCGCTATGTAGCGGTATCTTGAATCTTCAGCGCTTTCAAAGAGGCTGTCTTGTGCAGCAGCTCGGTTGTCATGAAGCTTGTAGTTAACACCACTTTGCATCAACGGCTTTTGGCCAATGGTAGCGTCGCTGTTTTCAAAGGCTATGCCACCAGTGAACAGCGCTGCAATGGATTCAACACGAACTGATGCACCTTCTGAAGTCACATTGGCTTCGACTCCGGAGACACCATAAAATCGTGTGTCTTTATAAATGTGTTTATGGAACGGCGCTTGAACAAAGACATCAAAGAGCACTTGCAAACCATCATCGGATAATCGGCGACGCTCCACACTACCCACTTCAATCTGTCTTAAAAAAACGGGTGACCCAACATAGATGTACCCGGCTTCATCTGCATTCAGTGTGACACGCATACCGGGTTGACCGCGCGTTATAAGCGGTGCTTCCTGCAAACCAATGAATTCACTTTTCCGCTCACCCGGTTCATCATCCCAGTCAACTTCTATATACGCGCCCGAGAGTAAGGTCCCTAAACCCGAAATTTCTGTGGTGTTAATGCGTGCGTTAACAATCCAGAATCGTGTATCGGTATCAATGTAGGGGGCAACATCAGGATCCAGACGAACCTCAACCACGACCGAGTCCAGATCATCGGATAAACGCACTTTCTCAACCAGGCCAACATTGACGTCGCGACGTCTGATTTGAGTTTCGCCTGCGGTAACACCACCGGCATTTTCAAACTGTATTTCGATTAGCGGGCCACGTTCGACGTAAGCTCGCCAGAGAATAAATAAGGCAAAGATAATGGCGGCTAATGGCAGTAGCCAGACAAGCGAGATGCGGCTTGGAATTCCACGTAAGCGTTCAACGTTTGGTTGCGCGGGTTTTCGCTTACTCACCCGCCGTACCATCCCATATCAAGCGCGAATCCAGTGCTGTTGCGGAGAGCATGGTAAAGATAACGGACAGCGCGAAGGCATTGATTCCCCAACCAGGTGTCACGGTCAGAATGGCGCCAAGCTGGATCAATGCGGCCAGTACAGCCACAACAAAAACATCGATCATTGACCAACGGCCAATAAATTCGGTAATCGTATGTAAATGGTGTCGCGTGTGTTCTGACATAGCCCACTGAAAATGCAGACTCAATGCCAACCCGCCGATAATGACAAACTTTGTCACTGGAATCACCACACTGGCAACAAACACCACAACGGCAACAAACCAACTACCCGACTGGGCCAGCGCAACAACGCCCGTTAAAATGGTGTCGCTTGTCGCATCGCCAAAGGAGTTGGTGTGCATAATCGGCAAGATATTGGCAGGAATATAAGCGACAAATCCCATGATCAGAAATGCCCATGTGCGTTGCAAGCTGAAGCGTTTTCGCCCTTCAACTCGCGCCTGGCACTTACGGCACTCAACATCAGCGGGCAAGCGATGCAATGCACCACAATGTGCACAACGAGCAAGACCTGCCTGTCTGGCCGTTACGCCGAGCGAGTGGTGAGTAGTCGCCACACCGTATCCTGACAATAGAAAAGACTGATTAGCGCCGTCGTAACAACTAGGCCAAGCAGTGACCAAAATGCCAGCCCTGCCGATAGTGTGGCAAGCGAGCTAATTTTCACCAAAGACACCACCACACCGATCATGAAGATTTCGGCCATGGCCCAAGGTTCGAGACGCTCGGCCAAGCGCATCGCTTTATGCATCGCCTTATTGACACCCAGTCGGAATCGTAACCTGGCCAATACATAGATGATCAGTAAAAGCCGTATCAGTGGAATCACCACAATCAACGCAAGGGACAAAGCACCCAGCCAGCCCATATCACTTTGCCATAGCGCAAGAACCGCATCGAACACCGAGATTTCAGAATTCAAGCCACTGCGACTGAGCGATAAAAACGGTAGTAGCAGGCTCATAAACAGAAAGACCAATCCGGCAAGAGACGCGGCAAGCGTGCGATCGATCGTGAATGGTTTACGGCTATACAATTCCGAATCGCAACGTGCACAGGACGCACGCGAGCCTTGCTCCAATTCAATGCGATAATGCAACCAGTCGCAACTTGGGCACGCTACCAGATCGTCAAAAGCGACTTTTCGCTTAGACTCCTCCGGTTTATTGTCGGATTGGCCAGAAATTGGTGTGCTCTCTTCTAAGGGTTCTATCCAGGTATTTGTGTGCTGGTGCCGGGAAAGGTTCAGACAGTTCGCCGCAGCATCTGTGCCATGTCTTAAGATGCCGTAAAAGGGCTTTTTCCAGCCCCGTTAGCAAGGCGATTGATGTTACACCACTATGGGATTTTGAGCGTAAAGTCAGTAACCAGTGCCTATTTTTGGTGCAAACGAGATCTACTCTTTGCCATATTGAGTGGGTAGTGTGATTCGTTGTGACTCTTCGCCAATTTTTACCGATATTTCCAGTAATGTATCGTCAGGGGTTTGTTGCGAACTGTACTCTAGGTAATACATTCCTCGCACGTTATTCACAATTTTCGCAAATGCTCCCTGAATATCGCCATCGGTAATGTGATCATAATGTAGACCGTTTCCAGCCTCTGCAAGGGTCGCCAGTGCCTCCTCATTGACATCTTCGCTGGACTGATCAAAGCTGACAAAGTAGGTATGAAACTGACGCTCAAGTAACTTATCTTGCACCGTACTGACATTAGTAATACGCTGATTAAGATATTCAAACACCTGCTCGTGATCAAGAAACGCCGGATAAAAATTTCGGCTGGCGCGATCATCGCCATCTGTAAAAACCACCATAATCTTATCTTGATCATCCGCGCCATAATTTTCAATATCGACAAGCGCTGTGTCCACCGAATAATACAAGGCCGTACCCGAGTTTCTTGGTTCATCAAAGTTAATATCACGCAAACTGTTTATGCGATATACATCGTTTGCGAAGACCCTATAATCGAATTCTGCATTGGGAGCTAGTGCAATGACACTGCGCGCCACCGCATCCAGAAGATTGTGGGCTTGCCGCGAACTGACAATACTACCCGACACATCTATAACGAGATAAACGGCTAGCTGATTTTCGGCATAGCTGGCCGTCACAAACGATTCGGAATCGATGGAATTAAATTCATAGGCTTTGAAGTGCTGGCTTACTTCCGTTTCCAAACCGGTGATGGGTGATAAGCCCTCATCACTCTGCCCCTCCAATGGCGCATCCACACGAACGGCAAAGCGATGCAAACGTCTGCCATCAAGCACTTCCGAGCTATAACTACCTTCAACAAGTGATAAAACCGGCTGGCCTTCTACCAGGCTGAGATCGGTTTTGGGTTTTCGAATAACCGAAGGCAATGAAATGGTTTCGTTTAGCGACATGCCAGTGATCACGTTTTCACGCACACCACCCAGACTTACCCTCACGGCTGCATTGATATCATCGGTTGGGACGGTAACCTGTATTTCATCTTGTAACTGATCAGAATTCGCCGCAACTCGCGTAAGGAGCCGAGACTGACCGGCAGAATTAACGTACTCCACGCTTAAGGTGGATGAGGCGCTTATCGATGCCGCAAGCTGATTATCAATGGTGTAAAACAGTGATAGATCAGCTTCCCTGCCATCACTTGAAGCACTTCGTAAGCTGGTGTTTATTCTAAGCGCAGATTGAGCTGCACCTGTGCTTCCTCCGGTAGGATCATCTTCTTGAAAACCGCCTCCGGTGGCCGGTGTTAAACCGCGCACTTTGGCAGAATTGGATTGATCACAAGCCGTAAACACAAAACATACGATCAGTAATATCAGTCCTTTGCGCATCGCTCATGTACTCCTCTATCAGATCGACACATGCCTGATTAATACGCTCAGACAGGCAAAAAGGTGTGGAACTGATGCTGTTGCAATTTCCGTGACAAATTACAGACGGGAGACGTCAAAAGCTCATGCAAAGACAGGCAGTGTTATCGATCACGGCCCTTTTTTGAGGGAGGGGGTAGGCGTTTTACGAAGTACACTGCCAATTCGCTGACAATCTGTTCAGCCAACTTCCTGCTTTATGAATCCAATAAGGCCATCCACGTTAACGTGAAAATCGTTAAATTCGACAATGCCATCCGGATTGATAACGACCAGCCATGGCGTGCCACCGGCGATGTAATTGATCATGGTCAATGGCATATTGTCGGTGGCCGGTGTGCCAATATCATGCCCCATGATATTGGGCAGATCGTACTGGAGCTGCAGTTTACGCACATGTTCTTTTCGATTGCTTTGAAACCCTTCAAATACGGTTTGCACACCTGCGATTGCCACTTTTGGGTGTCCATGAAATTCATCGGCAAATTTCTTTAAGGTTGGGAAGCCAGAACGATGACAACCAGGGCACCAGTTTTGAAAAAACTTAAGCATGACCCACTTACCCTTAGATTCCTTGACTGAGAACGTGGTGTCATTGCCATCGCCATCAATCCAGTAATCCAGGCGTATCTCTGGTGCGTCTCGTCCAACAATGCCATAGCGGCTGTCTTGACTGTTAGCACCCAGCGGCAAGGTACCCGCCAGGCCAGCACCTGCGCCCAGTGCAGTCGCTTTTAGTAACTGACGCCGCTTAGAATTTGTTTTATTGCTCATACTTTTATTTGCCATGCAATATTCGTTCTGCAAAGACGATTTTATCTTCGCCGCATTGGTTGTACAGGCTTTACACTCAGTTTAATGAATGCAGGCTTAAAGCCGCACACTGGCTTTATGTGACCTCGAAACGGCAGTGTTGTTCCTGCTCGATCTATCAAAACGAGCACCAGCAACGTGAAACCGATACCATTTTCTAAAAAGTAAGCTGTCTTTGAAGGTCAGTTAACGTGCCAGATTTCTGGAAAATCACTGTTAGATCAGAATGGTAGGGAGAGTTTCAAGCGCCCTGCATGTGCCAGGAACCAGGTGGTATCGCTGGAATGTATTATGAGCAGCACCTTAGAATAAAGAAGAGTCGGCTGCGAGGTTAAGCTGAACGGCCTAATTTGGCCGTTCAGCCTGGTATAGCAATTTGGCTGTACTTGCAAGTGACTGCTTTTAATTTTGAGCTTGGATTTCAAGCACAAAGCCAACGAACAAAACTTAACTGTATAACTTAGGCACACCAACTTGTGCATGGATAGCATCAGTAGCCTCTTTTTGCATACCCAGCCCTTCACGCAGTTTATCCAGATACTGAGCTTCGGCTTGTGAGTCCAGATCGATGGCCATCAGTGACATAAGGTAAACCTGTTGTTCAGCGCCACGAGGTACTGTCTGCAAAAATCCTTCAAGATCCAAAGGTGCCTGCATCTCGCTTAATACAAACGAGCGCTCTTCTTCGGATACTTCTTCACCCAGGTTGGAAACGATTTTTTCCTGCTCAGCCTGATCAATCTGACCATCCGACTTGGCGGCATTAACCATTGCTGTAATCAATACTTTGGCCGTTTCTTCCTGGCTTTGAGTAGGGGCCTGCGCCGGCTCTTCACCTTGCAGTGCCGAATTGAGCATACCGCCAAGACCGCCTGCGGCGGCACCGCCGCCTGCGCCACCTAAACCTTCAAGCAACCCGCCAAGGCCGCCTGATTGTGCGCCACCGAGTAAGCCGCCCAGACCGCCGGCTTGTCCAGCTTGTTGACCGCCACCACCAAGCAATCCTCCGAGGCCACCGCCACTTTGTTGCGTGCCGCCTTGCTGTGCGCCGCCCAGTAATCCACCCAAGCCGCCACCGCCTTGTTGACCACCGCCTAACAGACTTCCTAAGCCACCGGCAGCGCCACCGCCGCCGAGAAGACTGCCCAGACCACCGCCGGCTCCACCGGCACCGCCACTGAGTACCTTACCAACCCCTTTGGCTACGACCATACCAAGGGCCACTTTTCCTAACGTTCCGACGAGACTCATGGACTACTTCCTCTTTAGTAAATCAGTAAATTCAAAAATAAATCAGTTCATTCAAAGAAAAACAAACGTTCTTTTCTAATCCTGCGCCTGAGATCTGCATTGCTTTCGGTACTAGTTTACCGGCTACACACCATCAATAAGACTCAATTATCGTGCATCAAGCGCACTTGGTGTTAAAAACCATTAAATCCGGGATGTAAGGTGGCGCATTTGGTGTCTGTGGGGGTCTTCAATCATGCTCCAATCTCGTCTATATTGGCCCAAGCTCCAAACCTGTTGTTTGGCTTTTAACTAACGTTTTATCTGAGTATCAGCGTCATGTCGAAAACCGTTGTCAGTTCCTGGAATGAATTTGATCCGTTAAAGCACGTTATTGTTGGCCGCGCCGATCACACGTGCATTCCACCCAATGAACCGGCCACCGAAGCCAAAATTCCTGAAGACAGCGACATGCGAGGCATGTGGGGTCCCAGGCCGCTGGAAACGGTTGAAAAGGCCAATGCGCAGCTGGACAATCTTGCAAAGGTGCTAACCGATCGTGGCATAAAGGTTGATCGACCCTCGCCCATTCAGTGGAATCAAGCGGTTAACACACCAGACTTTACAACGGCAAGTCAGTTTGGCTGCATGCCACCACGTGATGTCTTGCTCACCGTGGGTAAGGAAATATTAAGTGCACCAATGTCGTTTCGGTGTCGTTACTTTGAGTACCTTGCCTACCATGATCTTATGCAACGTTATTTTGATGAAGATCCGGAATTTCGCTGGGAACAAGCACCACGGCCAAGGCTCGGTGAATCATCTTACCAACACGGTTACTTTGATGAGATAACCATTGATGAGCGTTTAAAAAGAACCGCCGATCTTGATTTTGTCACAACCGAACACGAGCCCTTGTTTGATGCTGCCGATGTTATGCGCCTGGGCAAAGATCTTTTTTGTCAGCATGGTTTAACCACCAATCGACGCGGCATGGAATGGCTGCAACGGCATTTCCCAAATCATCGTGTGCACGCGGTTAATTTCCCGGGTGACCCTTACCCCATTCATATTGACGCCACATTTGTACCGCTGCGGCCCGGTTTGATTATCAACAACCCAAATCGCCGACTGCCTGACGAGCAGCGTAAAATTTTCGAATCCAACGATTGGGAAATTGTGGACGCTGCACCACCTTCTCACAATTCACCGCCACCATTATGTTATTCCAGTATTTGGCTTTCGATGAACTGCCTCATTCTGGATCATAAAACTGTGGTAGTTGAAGCCAGTGAAACACTACAACAAGATCAAATGGATAAATTGGGTATGAATGTCATCCCGGTTCCTTTCCGCGATGCCTACCCTTTCGGTGGTGGCCTGCATTGCGCCACTGGAGACGTTTATCGTGAAGGCAGCTGTGAAGATTATTTCCCTAATCAGGTACCTGGTACATTGCTTCGTGGGTAGTTAACAAATGACAGACCTTCAACAAGCAAAAGCATTGGTACTGCGCTATATCGATGCATTTGATAATGCACCTGATAACCAGCTTGCTGAAGTGCTTTCGCAATTTGTCACGCCAGATTATTTTTGGCGTGGCATGCATCCTTTTTACGAGCAACAAGGCGCTGACGCCGTTGTCACTACATTTTGGCAACCACTCAGAGAAGCCTTCTCTCCTCTTCAGCGACGACAGGATATTTTTTTGGCCGGATTAAACGATGTTGCTGATGAAAATGATTCCGAAAAGAGTGGCGAAAAAAGCGATGGTAAAGGGCAAGCTATATGGGTTTGTAACATGGGTCATTTTTTGGGGCTTCACGATAAACCCTGGCTAGGCATCCCACCTACCGGCAAACTTAACTTTCTTCGATACGCCGAATTCCACTGTGTTGTTGATAATCGTATTACACAAAGTGCCTTCTTCTGCGACATTCTTGGTGTGATGCAGCAAGCTGGCCACTACCCTCTGCCACCACAAACAGGCGTTTTCATTATGCAGCCAGGCCCACGCACGCATGATGGCTTACTCACCGATGCGCAAGATAATAATGAAGGCGAAAAAACCATGGCGCTGGTGAATCGTATGATCAGCGACCTGTCAGAATTAAATGTGTCAGGCGATGACAATTGCCCACCAGAATTACTGCAACGCTGCTGGACAGATGACATGCTGTGGTATGGCCCCACGGGTATTGGCAGTGCCTACACCATTAAGCGATATCAAAAACAACACCAATACCCATTCAGGGAAAACCTGAAAGACAAGGTATTCAACGGACATATCGCCCGTTTTGCAGAAGGTAATTACGCCTGCTTTTTCGGCTGGGCCAACTTAACCAATACTGCCACCGGTGGTTTTCTTGGTATGACTGGGAATGATACCCGTGCCGATATGCGCGTGGTAGATGTTTACCGACGTGAAGGCGACAAACTGGCCGAGAACTGGGTTTTCATTGATCTACTGCATTATTTATCGATGCAAGGCCTGGATGTGCTTGAACGAATGCGGCGTAGTTTATTGCCTTAATGTGTTGCTTTTGCCAATTAGCCTGAATTACTGGCTTGGTTAACTGACGTAGTACATTGCCTTACTGCGTCGTATTCACAAACCCACCGCTGAAGTGCACGTTGTAGCCATCATACTGCCATATCTCAGGGCAGTTACGACCATTCGGCGGACATACGAAAGTACTTTTACGCGTCGGCGGCCCAATAAGCGTTTCAACTTCTTTCATACTCATACCCACTTTAACCCCTCTTTCAGAAGGTGATGCGCAGGCATTGAGCATAAGAAGCAACGATATAAAACAAAACGCAATAAAACATGTTTTCGGTTTCTTGAGAATGGCCATGGCTATTAATACCGTTAAAAACTATCTACATCCCTTGTGTAGCACCTATAGATAGATAATTCAATATTACATAAGCATTAGCTCTAAATTAGTTGTTAGTTATTTTTCTTTCATACTCTACACATGTAGAGTATGACCAAGCCTCTGAAACACTCTACACATGTAGAGTCAATCCAACTATCCGAAATACTCTACACATGTAGAGTCACACTCATCCACCGTTTCAAAAAAACTCATCTCACCCACGCTCAAACAAAGGCATCTGACCATCGACAGATACCGGCCTGAACCGACTGCAGTTCAATTCAAAATCTCTACCCACATGCAAACCCGAGCGTTTACAAGCAAGTTCAAATCGTTGTTGAATTATTTCTGCACGCGGCCCGCTACCAACCATACGATTATTGAACTCAGCATTATTCAACTGTTGATTTCGCATCGAGCGAATGCCATTGAGCACACGCTCTGCCCTCAAGGGGTAGTGTTCGTATAACCACTCCGGAAAAAGCGTTTGTAATTCGTGCGGCAACCGTAGAAGAATGGCATAGGCAGTTTGTGCGCCGGCATCTGCAGCTGCCTGCACAATGCTTTCCAGCTCAATTTCATTCAATGCTGGAATAATTGGAGATACTGATACCCGAGTGGGTATGCCAGCATCACTGAGTGTTTGCAGTGTACGCAGCCGCCGATGCGGAGAGGTTGCACGAGGCTCCAGTTTTCTTGCGAGCGTTCTGTCAAGTGTTGTGATAGACACACACACCGATACAAGCTGATTCTCTGCCATCGCCGAGAGAAGGTCGATATCGCGTTCGATAAGCGATGATTTTGTAATCAGATAAGCCGGATGATTCGCTTCAAGCAACACCTGCAGTATTGAGCGAGTTATTTTGAGCTCTCTCTCAAGTGGCTGATAAGCATCGGTATTGACGCCAATAGCAATAGGCTCACAACGGTAGTTTGGTTTTGACAGTTCTTCTTTGAGCAGTGCAGCCGCATCCCGTTTGGCATACAGACGGGTTTCAAAGTCCAGACCAGCAGAGTGCCCTAACCATGTATGAGTGGGCCGCGCAAAACAATAGACACAGCCGTGTTCACAACCTCTATAGGGATTAACGGACCGATCAAAATGTATATCGGGTGAGCGGTTACGTGTAATGACCGTACGGCTCTTGTCATCACGCCATTGAGTTCTGGACTGCGTTTCAGGCACGACATAATCACTCCAGCCATCATCTACAGCATGCACAGTGTGGGTTTCGTAACGACCGGAGGTATTGCTGATAGCACCTCGCCCCTTAAAAACGGCTGCATGGGCGTTCATCGCATTTCTCCATATACTGTATATATTACCAGTATATCATATCGATTTAATTTTGCAAGCCCCGGACCTATACCCGCTATGGGTTGTGAGCAGATATTGCAAATTATGCGTTCGCACTTCTAACATTACCGTCCCTGACGGAAGGTGGTCTACCCAAACTGGCATCGCGACTGGTCAGGGACTGGATAGAGCTGAACGAGTCCGAATTAAATGATAACTGGGAGCGAGCCAGAAGTAGTGAGTCCATTAAACAGATTGAACCATTGGACTTAATTCTATGCTGCACGTTGTAGCTGCAAAATATCTAATCGTGACCGGTGCAACTATTCTATCAATAGGTGGGCATTTGCTTTATGCTCTTTTGTTTTCTACCCAGACAATGCTTTCGATTTATGTTCGTGCACACCGTGTAATAGAAGCAGGATTAGGCATGTTTTTCGGCGTCATGGGAATAAGGTTGATCACCGACCGATCCTAGTCGTGAAATCTGTAGTGCATGCTTTAATCTGGTTTAAAACTGACTCGCTGAATGTAAGATGAGATTGGCGAGACGGGAAGACAGCATATGGAAGCCTACGCAGAGTGATCGAGCATAACAAACGCAAGCACACGAACACTCTTTCGTAGCATCACTACCCTACTTCCTATTACTCACATTCCCAACAGTGCCAGCACCAAGCCAACAAGTATGACGACATCAATAATTATAAAAACCCAAGTAACCCAGCCACGAACCTGAGCCGTTTTACGTGTAAGAAAAGCACCAACCAACCCAATTAGCGTAACAACTGCCGCAACAATCAATACAGTCTGACCGCCACGAAAAGTGACAATCAAAAAACCAAGAACAACATAGATGATGCCAAAAGGTATCAACCGCACTGTGTCTTTATTGCGACCACCCATCATCCATTCGAATGCATGCCACAAACCGGTAAATACGAGTAGTGATCCAGCCAGTCCCATCATGTGATTTCCTTAATCCTGTGGGCACGGCGTGCCGGCAACACCCCATGCCAGAATATCATTTACGTGTTCTTGCAAACTATAGGGTGCAGGCTCTCGGCCGCCACCTGGCGCCCATGCCCAGTGAAGAATCAGATCGTGATTTAAATGCTCAGCAATCTCCAAAGTATCACGACCGCCGTTTGTTTCAGGGTCACGTAATTGCTCGCAAATCTGTTCACTTGATTGTCCAAACCAATGAGCATCAACCGGTGCCAGCGCCCAGTTCATGGCGACACGAGGTGCTGCATGGGCTGTTGTATTCGCGTTTTCCCAATCTTCGTTCTTGGTTGTATGGCAAGTGCTGCATAACAAGTACTCCGCCCCGATACGACTATTGCCCGCTTGTATGTTCATTCCATGCACACGCGCCTTTCCATAAGTTGGGCCGGACCACATTGGCCTATCCGACTCGCCCACATGGCAATTAGCGCAACGAGGATGGCTGGCGACTTCAAAAATTCTTGACCATGCTTGCAGACCCTGCTCACTACTAACAGAGCCTTCCAATGGCGGAATAATCTCGACGTTGTCATCAGCGGCTATAACTGCCACAGACAAGGCCGCCACAGACAACACACTCGTTTTCACAATAAGCAATTTACTAAAGCGCTTCATTTGCGACATCCTTATCAAACGAAATCGATCTGTTTGTTAAACGGCAACTCACGAATGCGCTGCCCAGTGGCGGCAAAAATCGCATTACCCAGCGATGGCGCAGCTGGTGGTACGCCCGGCTCTCCTATACCGCGTATCTTTGTTGCATTCGTTAGCGCAACAACTTCGAATTCAGGCGCTTGATACAGGCGCATGCCTTCAAACGCATGATAGTTATTTTGTTGTGCTGTATGGTTTTCATAGGTAGTTTCACAATTCATCGCGTGCGCCATACCAAACGTGACGCCACCAAAAACCTGCGCCTCCAAATTGACAGGATCGAGCACCTCTCCCACCTCGACCACGGCAAACACCTTATCTATCTTGATTCCGGCATCGGTGTTCGTCACTTCAGTAACAATGGCCGTAGGAACACCAAAGGACAAACAAAAGGCGATACCACGGCCTCTGTTCTCTCCCATCGAGAGGCCATCCCAACCGGAAATTTCACCTACTTTCTCTAACACTTTGCGCGAAGGTTCATGCATGCATAAGCGAATTCGTTCTTCTAATGGATCGGCACCCGCTTTATGTATGAGTTCATCCAGTAGGGAATCGTGCAAAAAGCCATTGCCAGATGCGCCAACTGATCGCCATGATGAAACGGGCACCATAACCGGCGCGCGGTATCCAGTGACTCGATAATTTGGAATGTCGAACGGCTGATCCCAAGACCCTGTCGTGATAGTGGCATCCGGGCCGGGAATGCTCATACCCGTAAGCCTGCCAAACCAATCCGCCATTAACCCAGACTGGCCAACAGATAAATCAAAGGTCTCGACTTTTCCATCAAGCACTTTCCCACGCCCCTTGGCGATAGCACCAGGCCGCGGATAATCGTGTGTCATGTCTTCCTCTCGAGACCACACCATTTTTACTGGAGTGCCTTTTAACGACATGGCAATTTCAACGGCTTGTTGTACGTGCGTGTCTTCAAGTTTATGACCAAAACTTCCACCCATTGGCTGCACATAAACCATCACCTTGTCTTTATCCAGCCCCGTCATCGCCGCGGCATGATCTCTTACAAACAAAGGTATTTGAGTGCCTGTCCAAATTTCACATTTATCGTCTGTTACCAAGACAATTGCATTCATTGGCTCCATGGGCGCATGTGCAAGGTAAGGCACCTTATACGTAGCTTCAAAAACGTCGCCATCTTCTAGTGCGGCATCGACATCACCGTCGTTACGTTGCCGATGATCACGATGGTCATCGTTGTCAATGACACTTTCTATCTGTGCAAAAATTTCATCAGTACTCGCAGGGTAAGGACCAGCAGCCCACTCAATGTCGAGTGCATCGGCAGCACGCCATGCCCTCCAGGTATTGTCAGCAACAACGGCAATACCGTTTTTAATTGGCATCACTTTTTGAACACCACGCATGCTTTCAGCCGCGCTTGCATCGAAACTTTCCACTCCAGCACCCACACCCGGATTGGCCCGAACGGCGGCGTGAACCATACCGTCCATGGCTAAATCAATTCCATATCGTTCGGTACCCGTGCATTTGGCCGGCATGTCAATTCGATCGATAGCCTTACCCAAGTGATTCCATTCACTCTTGGGGCGCAACTGCACATCAGAAATCGGTTCGATCTTCGAAGCGGCTTCTGCAAGCTCGGTGTAGGCAATGCGTTTACCATCAGGCAATAACACATGACCCTCTTCGGTTTTTAACTGATCACGTGGCACACCCGTTTGCAAAGCTGCCGCCTCTTTAAGCGTCTCACGAGCAACCGCTCCCGCCATTCGCATCTTATGATACCCATCAGGTACAGTTGATGAGCCGCCAGTCATTTGCATTGACATCAGCTTTGCCGGCACCGACATAAAGCGGCGCGCGGTTTCGGCTACTGCGCTGTCGTCATAAGCGGGAAACGGCACACCTTCTTCTAACACTGCGCCGTTGTAGTAGGCAGGCCCTGGCAAACCAGGAGTGATGACAGCAGCCGACGGATCAATATCCAGTTCCTCGGCAATCAGTCTTGCCTGCATAGAATACGAGCCCTGCCCTTTGTCAGCGCGTGGCGTAACTAAGGTGATTCCGGATGCATCAATTTTGACGTAAGGCGTTATCGCGGCTTCGCCATCTTCAAGATCGGCCAGTAGCGGGTTATCAATCGGCCGCTTTGCCATAAAGGTGCCGAAGGCTACTCCACCAGCAATAGCAGCAGTCCCGATAAGGAAGGTGCGACGAGTAACGGTCCCAACAATGCCCATTGCCCTAGCCTCCCTGCAATTTTTTAGCGGCGGTTTTTACCGCTGAACGAATTCGCGGATAGGTGCCACACCGACAAAGATTACTCGACATGGCTGCGTCGATCTGCTCATCACTTGGAGCAGGATTAACAGCCAGTAAGGAAGCCGCTTGCATAATCTGTCCAGACTGGCAATAACCACACTGCGCCACCTGATTCTCGATCCACGCTTCCTGCACCACATGCAACGACTCTGGCGTGCCCAAGCCCTCAATGGTCTTGACTTCGCGATCTCCCAAATCTCCAATGGCCAACTGACAGGAACGCATGGCATACCCGTCAATATGCACTGTGCAAGCCCCGCATTGCGCAATCCCACAGCCGTATTTTGGACCAGTAATACCCAGCTCATCTCGAAGAACCCAGAGAAGCGGCATTTCCGGTTCCACGTCGACTTCTAAAGGTTTACCATTAACAGTTATCTGCATGTTTCTTCTTCCATGTCGAATCTGGTTAGCAAAATAGGAATCTAAGCAAGTTTACAACTAATGTTATGTTGTAAACTTTAAGTGATGGACGAAATTAAGTAGCGTACGACATTTTTTGTATGGTGTAATTTTAAAGTAGGTATCCTGAGTCGTTGACGCCAGGCTGTCGGCCTGCACTAAATCAATTCCATAAACTGTCTATATTGATGGCTCTTGCCCACTGTGCAGACGAGAAGTGTCTTGGTACAAGAAGCAGAGTGGTGCAAATGAAATAGCCTGGCAAGATGTAAGCAATATTAGTGAATGCTGGGTTGCAGATGATCTAGATGCAAAAACTGCGATGCAGCGGTTCCATGTCAGAGCCGGCAACGGCAGACTCCTTAGCGGCGCTATTGCTTTTTCTCAACTTTGGCAACATCTACCGAAATTCATACCGCTAGGCATTTTTGTGGGCCTTCCCGTGATTAGAAATATTGCAGAAGGCGTATATTGGCTATTTTTAAAAATGCGACCATTCATTCAACGGCGTTGCAATTAACGACGTTCTATCGCCCTAATGCACTCAAGTTCTTTACCAAGCCAGGTTTGATGAACAAACCCTAAACCCACACTGGCTTATGGTCTTTGTCCACAAGCACAGCCCTTATCCCTTCAATAAAATCTGGATGTTTTACAACAATATCACCAGCCGCCAACTCGGCCTGCAAACAAGCCGCAAGATCCTTGTTTTCCGCTTCATGTAATAAGCGCCATGTGACGCGCAAAGCCATTGGCGACAGGGCTTTCAATAAGGAGAGTAATCGCGCTGCGTCTTTATTGCCTGCACTTGACTCACTCTGCAGCTGCGCCATCATTGCTTCGAATGACTGGTTCGGAAACCACCCTGAACGATCATGCAGTAGTTTTTCAAATTCTGCATCGGTGGCTGTGCTGGCAAGGCTTACCAATGTGGAATCCAGCACCGACGCCCCACCCGCTTCAATCGATTGCATTAGTTCATCCCATTTTTCCACGGGTACGCAATGCGTTGCCAGCCCGACAAGTTGCGTTTGTATTCCTTTGATTGGAAGTCCAGTCAAACCTAACCACCACCCGGCATTATGTTTAAGCTTTGCGAGAAAATAAGTGCCACCCACATCTGGGAAGAAACCGATAGCGGTTTCAGGCATCGCCATTTTGGCCGTTTCGGAAACAACACAATGACTACCGTGCACACTTAAGCCAAGCCCACCACCCATTGCGATACCATCAATTAACGACACATACGGCTTGGAGCAGTTAGCTATAGCAAGATTTAAGGTGTACTCTTCGTCAAAGAAGGTGTGTAAGCCAGCCCAATCGTTCTCCATCGCCTGACGTCTTGTTGCCTTCATATCGCCACCGGCGCAAAACGCTCGACTGTTGCTTGATCTAAGCACGATTACCTGCACATCATTATCGTTCTCTAAATCCTGTAAACAGGCCCGTAGAGTGTGGATCATTTCATGCGTTAACGCATTGAGCGTTTTCGGATTGTCGAGCGTGATATACCCAACAAGGCCAGATTTAGATTGTGTAACAGCAGACACGATTTACCTATGATAGAGGTGCCAATTGGCGATGAATAACGAAAAACGAGTTGTTCCGCAGCAGAAGCAATTTTACCTGATCTTGAATAGATCGAGTAAAACTTAAAAACGCTGCACGCGCGTGTTGATAACGAGCACGCCGTTTTCCACCGCAGTGGTTCGTACCACTCGTGCTGCCTGCACAAAGTTGGCTGAAAACCCATCGCTGTACAGCTGCGCAAGTTCAGGAGTCAATTCAAACTCACCATCATCTATCAAATTGCATGAGTAAGAACGTAATTGACCCGTAAGTTCATCCAGATCGGCCGCCCATAAATACACGTTGCTGCTTGTATCTGGTGCAACTGCTTCAGAGGCCCATTGAATACGCCCACTTTCACCAATTAAGCGCACATCTGAAATTATTTGATCTTCCAATGACCCAACTTCATTGAGTGGCGCCACGAGAAACGGAAATTCATCTCCAGAAACAGACAGGCTTAGGTCGGGTGGCACAGCACTCGATAAGGGTGCACCTGCGACTGGCTGGTATTGGGCTAAGTTGTTCGTATCATCCATTCGTATTAGTGTCAGATAGGTGCCACCACTACTCTGAAGCGCCACTGTTTCACCGGCACTTATCGGCCTTAGCTGAAAAACATCGAGCCCCAAAGGTGTCACGATTTGTTCAATCGGGAGTCGAAACGCATCGACAGATATATTGCTTGGGTCGGAACCTATAACACACTGATCGGCAAAGATGGTTTCTCTAATAACAGGCGGCTCAATAAGCGGCATCGCTATCGAAAAAAAGCTAGCCGCAGCAATCACGTCCAGACCAGTGGCGGATTGATGCTCATCAATATACACTTGAGCTGCATATTCGATTAACGCATTGGCTGCACCCGTGTCAGGTTCAGGCGCCGTATCAGTTCCCTGCATGTTATCTGGCACAGAAGACATAACGAGTTCGATAGGCGTATCCGTTTCATCTGTAACTTGCGTATTTTGATTGGCTTCTGTTGAATTATCGATGTTGACAGGTGCAGTAGGGCTTACATCTGTGTCCTCTATCGTTAGAGGTGAAGATGAGTTATTTTCAGAGCAGGCGCTAAGCATCGTACCAAACGTGAACACCAGTACGCTTGCAAGGTGGCTACAGGTAGCTGAAGTAGTCCTTAAAAGACGATAATCCATGGAAAGACAGCAGGTGGTAATTTGCTTATAAAAATGCAAGGAATGCACCATAGAATCAGTGCAGTATCGACAATACTGGTTAATACAATGACGACATGCGTGGCCCGAATACCAGATCAACAGGATGACTGACGACAAAAAAAACCAGCTCAGAGCGCGCGCTGATCGCATCGCATTCCCGATGTTTATGCTTAGCGTGCTGTTTTTAGTGCTGCTGGCCAGCCTGATTATTACCTTCGTGGATATACCTCGGGTGGCTGAACTTGCTGAGGCAGATGGCTCGAGCGGCACAGCCGCAGCGCAGGCACTTGCCATTTCAGCCCAGTCTGTTGGTCAATATCTGCTCATCGCCTTGTTATGTATATGGCCTCTGTTTTGGCTCGAATTGGCCTCATCAATACGTGCTCGCCGACAAGCCGGTGTACCCAGACAAACTATGCTGATGCCTTTGCTCTCCTGCTTCATACCGCCATTACGCCTGGCGGCAACTTCGCCAGCCTGGGACAATCGATTGTGGTTACCAACGCTGAGCTGGCAACATCCCGGTCGCCAGCTATCAAGCTTGCTGCAGAAGGTGTTTAGCAAACCCATGCTACTCATTGCGCTGCTAATTTTGCCAGTGTTGCTGTTCGAATTTGTTTTTAAAAATGCCATTAACGAACACTACTGGTTGCGCCTACTATTGCATTTTTCTACTGGCTTTATCTGGTTTGCATTTAGCTTCGAATTTATCATTATGATAAGTGCAACCGATAAAAAACTGGCCTACATAAAAAAGAACTGGGTCGATCTGGCAATCATTCTTCTGCCGCTTATTTCGTTCTTACGTACTGTGCGTGTGCTGCGTCTGGCGCGCTTAACAAAAGTACAAAAGCTTGCCAAAGTAGGCCGCATATATCGTATGCGTGGGCTTGGCATGAAAGCCTTTAGAGCCCTACTGATGTTTGAAGTCATTCACAAGGTTTTAAGGATTACACCAGAAAAATCCATTGAAAAACTTAAAGAACAGAAAGCTGAAATGGAACTGGACTTGGCTGAAATTGATCAGCAAATTAGCGAGTTAGAAACAAGGCTTGCTTCATCAAATCAAACCAGCAATACTTAAAGCTTTAAGGAAACTCCACTCAAGTCAGGAAGGATCCAAGCTATGAAGATTGCGGCCAACACCCCAGCAGAGTACATTAAGCAATTACCGCCTGATCGCCAAAAAGCGATAAAAAAACTTAGAGCCGTGGTTCGAAAAAATTTACCTAAAGGCTTCAAAGAAGAAATGAACTACAACATGCTCGGCTATGTTGTGCCACATTCAATTTATCCAGATGGATATCACTGTGATACATCCAAACCACTGCCGTTTATGAATATCGCTTCACAAAAGAACTTTGTGGCGCTCTATCACATGGGCTTGTACTCAGATAAAAAGCTCTACAAATGGTTTGTGGACGAATATAAAAAGCAAGTTGGCACAAAGCTCGACATGGGTAAATCGTGCATACGATTTAAGAAGCTGGATAACATTCCGTACGAATTACTCGGTGAACTTAGCAGTAAAATATCGGTAGATGAGTGGATTAAGATCTACGAGAAATCAACTGTCAAATCTTAACCTTCAGCTCATTACACCATATTCATTAAACTCAGTTATTAGCAAACTTAAACAACACCATACCGATCAAGAAACTCGCGCCCCTCGTGCGTAATCGATATGCGTTTTTTATCAGCTTGCAAGCCTTCCAGCAGTGCAGAAAATGATTGATGCAGAACCTCATCGGAGGTCGCGCTCATAAACCCGTAACTGAACAGCACATCGTAGTGAAGAAAAAATATATCGTCCACAATATAGTCACGCGACTGCCACCGTTCAATGATATCAGCCTCTGCAATATTCTTTGATCCGAGACCAACTACCGACGACAGAATAGCCATAAGGTACTGATTACGAACCCGCACCGGCGCTCCCGTAGGGCGTGATTTATCATCACCGCTTGCTTGGCCGTTCGATTTATTGTTGTCATCAGCCATGTCGTTTGAGGAGGCGTCGTTGCTCATTGTCCGATTGTCCGATTAAGAAAGGGTTTTATCGCCTTTACTTTTAAATTTAGCAACAAAACCGCAAAAAGCCAGAGTGAGAATGTGTCAATCTTGCCCACGCCAAAGACACCTCCGTCGTTGGCACTGTTGTCATCAAATGCAATACGTCTATCGACACTCGCTGCAGCGACCCAATCAAGCATGGACTCGATTGATTCTCCAGCAGCCATCGCGCTTTGCTCACTTCCAGCCAGACAAAGGCCAGGTGATAAACACAAATCCAACGCATGCTCGCCTTCGGCAATCAGATGCAGTTCGCTACCGCTTTCTGAGCATTGCGTGCGGGACACATAATCTGTGAGATTCGGGATTGAACTAGCAGGCCCCTCGTCTAGGGACACTGCCCCGCTAAGCGCATTACAAAGCCCGACCGACTGCCGATAAGGCAGTAATGAATCCATCTGCCCGTGCAAAATAAATAGCGGCGGAATAGCCTCTGGATTCGCGGCAATTTTCGAATGAAAGCTGTTCTCCTGCACCAGAGCCGATTCAATATTCAAACTCTCAATGGATTCACCCGCAACGAGCTCCAAAATCTTGGACCCTACCGGATTATCATAGGTACCCGATTGAATCTCGCTGGCAAATTCGGCGAAGTCACTTGGCGTATAAAACAACACGCTACGACGAATCTCTTCAGGCCTATTAACACTTAAAGATAATGCCAGGTGCCCACCAGCCGATTGGCCAAACAAGGTAACAAGACCAGACGCACCAAACCGAGACTGGTGTTGTTGCACCCAGTCCAGGGCTGCATTGCTGTCATCAAGAATGTCTGACAAGGTTGAAAGATTGCACTCCGTGTTGCCATCTGACTCGCCAATCAGGCGATAGAACGGCGCAAAAACGACAAAACCCTCGTTTGCAAAGTGTGTGGCTGTGGCTTCAATCCCAATTGACCCACTGGCTCTGTGCTGCCAACTTCCCCCATGCAGTGCAAGCAAGGCTTTTTGATCTTCAGCATTAGGATTAGTGGAGTAAACGCGCATCTCAAGCTCACATTCGCCGCGTGCGGTACTAATCTGCCTATAAGACTCTCGCCACATAAAAGGCTGAATTAGCTCTGCATTGCTTCGCAGCATAATATCGAAGCGTGTTCCTGGAGAAAGGCTCCATTGATTAAGCGCTTGCGGCCTGGATTGAGGATTACCCAGGCGCTGCTTGTCTAGTGCGGTGTCGCAGTATTCGGCAATGCTGGTTTCGATATAGCTGAAACTGTTTGCACATTGATCGGTATCGTGAAGTATTGATGGAGAATCGATTGCGAGTTCAACTGCCGAACAGGCACCTATATCACCAGAGTAAATCGGGATATGTTTTAGCGGACCCATAAATGCACTACCCGCCTGGCAGATCAGTGCATCAGATATATTGGCTCCAGTGGCCCTACTATCTCCAAGCACAGCGGATGCTAAAATTTGTTGCCGGTGTTGTTGAATCATTTCCAGCGTAATTGGAAACCTGGCATCCGGCTGCAATAATTTATACAAATTAAGGATTTGTTCATCATCAGAAGGTGGCAATTCAATATCGATTCTGCCATCGTCCAAGGCCTCATCCAATGCAAGATCAATGTCAGCTTGAACATCCACTAGCCGCTGCTTAATATTCGCTGTTGAGAACGCACTACGCACTTCATCTTCGAGTAGGTCTTTAAGCAGACTTTTCAGCACAGTATCACTGACATTAATTGCCGGGTCGAACTGATCAATAGAACCATCTATCTCTATTGTTGGAAACAAACTCAATACTGATTCATCCGTCCATTCCGGGTTAAGTTCGAGTGACACAGTCAACTTAAGCGCTAAGGGCCCCACCGCATTGATTGCGAAAGTATCGCGTGCAAGGTTGCGGCAATCTCCTAAACGAATACCGAGAATTTGGCGTGCTGTTCCGGTGGCCTCTACACTTGCCAAAAGGTCAAGTTCGACCACAACAGGCTCGTATAAAGATTGCAGATCCAGGGAGAGAGCGCTACTTTGCTGCACCGCAACGTCAGTTTGCATCTGCAGAATAACGGTGCGATTACAGCCTTCTTCAACCGTTAAATCGCTAATCAGGCTTTGATAAAGCAACTCGCCGCTATCCAGGCTTAAGCCTGCTGCATTAAGTTGCTCGGATATGGCAAGCAAGACGTCTTGCGTAATGATGTCGGTATTAGCGTCTTGCTCTTTGCTCGCCTGATCTAACGCGCTGCTTAAGTCGTCAAGCGTCACTGTGACCGTGTCCGCACTAATCGGAGCGCAGGCAAAAACACAGCAGCACAACAGCAGGAAAACGTTAGATTTGATGGGTGTAGCCTCTCTTTCAGTCGTGGAGCAGTTTGACAATGGTGTATGTCGTACTGCTACTACACGGATACCTTCAAGTTTGTACAGCCCACAAACTTAGCAGAATAAAGCACCCGTATCATTACAAGCGCTGAAATAGAGGAATATGACTTACTTTAACGTCACCTTGCGGAGCCGATGCTAGCGCGAATTGTGAACATCCAATTCACGATTTGTCACAGCACCGGTTTTTTTTGATTTGGCTGGCACCCGTAGGTGCGGTGCCAGCCGCTGTATTGCACATTTACTGCTCATTCATTGGCCAGTGATTACTCACGTAGCGCTTAAGGCTTAAGCAATTGTGCGTATAGGTAGCACGGAGCCTTTAGCCTTATTGGCACGAAACGACCGCTGTCTGTGGTTCGTCGAAGCTGAACGGATCAACCTCAGTTTCACCCAGGCATTCGCCTGCATTGAGAAGAATGTCAGTGCTCTCTACACTACCGTCACTGAACGTATCGGTTGTCATGAAACTCAAGGGACCCACAGCGGTGAGCTGCAAGGTTCCGTTTCCAGCACGCGCAAAGGAAGTTCCCGCGGGTGCCGTTGCCGCCAGAGTAGAAGATACGAGTGTGACGAAATTGAATTCACCAAAAATCGAGTCTGTAAAAAACGAATCTTCATCCGAGCTATCAGAAGTCAACATCTGATCAGTAAAGGCCATGATATCCATTGCACCTGTGAGCACGACATCTTCGGTAGCTTCACTTACTGTAAAACCAAACGCCTGCATACTGAGGCTCAATGCTTCCTGATTATCGATGCTGACCCGCAATGGCCCACGTGCAAGGCCAAGGTTTGATACCACCAGCTGACCCGTGGCTTCAGATACTTCCGCGCGTGCAGTAAAGCCCGGCATACTAATATTACTGAGTGCCCCTTCATCCGGTGTAAGAAGGTTTATGGCACCGATGTCGAATTCCATACCACCACTGCCCGTTTCAGCATTGAAGTCGAGTGAAAAGAGCGTACCTGTACCAAAAGACAGGCTGGTACCTTGCGCTGCATCAGAAATTGCGATGGCTTGCGTTACATCAATAGAGGTGGAGCCTGAAATTGGCTCACCACTCGCATCGAGTTGATTGGAGCTTGAGAATTTGATCGCACCATTAAAGGTTTCTGGCAGATTGATTTGCTGACCTTCAAGTTGCGCAGCCCTCACTGCAAGCGATCGGAATGGCGACAGGCTTAATTCGAAGCTCTCTTCTATTGGGCCATAACCGATAGTCATTAGCGGCTGCCCATCAAATTGATAGGCCAGCGAGCCTTCGTCATCTGATATTGCAACCAAACGGACAGACAAATCTTGCACCAGTGATACACAGTTGTTAAAGATGGTGCCAGCCGCATTTGCACCTTCGGCAGCACAGATTTCATTAGGATCGGGATTGATCGTGATAATGTTACCGTCGCGTGTTGTACGCGACCCATCGCCGTCTAATGCCAGTGTGCTGCTCAGAAGCTCCCCAAGCGAGTCGTTAACGTCAATATCCGTCTGTGCCATGGTATCCAATGTGCCAGCACCGCCATTGGCAATATCCAGAGATGTGCCAGCAATGACGTCGTTGTTTTGATTCAATACAGCGCCTGCGCCATTGAGAGAATTGCCTAAGCCTTTACCAACGGAGTTGGCTGCATTGCGCTTTAAATCCTCTGTGCTTGTGGCCTCGACTATTGGCAAGGGCTGTGGATCAGCATTTGCTGCAGTGTCCCCGCCAGAGGAACCACCGCAAGCGCTTAGTAAAACGGTGGCAGTTGCACCGATTGCTACCGAAAACATCTTGTTGTTAGTAATCAAAATTCTCTCTCCATATCGGACCTACGTCCGTGTATTAACAACTGAAAATGACTGGCCTTCTTCCACTACTGCGTTTTAAACTGTGTTTGCAATAATAAGTTTACAATAATATTTTTGCAAAAATACGAATTAAAAAAATGCGAAAAACGCCTATAAATAGCTACGTAAAAAACATGCACTAACAGAAAATGCAGTTAAAACAGACGAAATAAAACTGCGTTTTAGAAACTGAATTGAAACATTACCGCAAAGCATAAAACAGTACTTAAGAGTAGAACGTTTCGAAAAGCCAGTTAGTGACAATGCCGTTATTAGACCTATGATATTGTAGATCTTGTGTAACGGCGTGTATCTGCCACTTAAGTACAGTGCTATACGGTAGCTAAGGTCGAAGTTGTGAGCTGTGCGCTCAGAGCGTTGACTAGCCTTCTTTGATCCGCTTTATGGTTACAACCACACCTCTGTTAGGAAAGGGCGTGCTGTTAGCTTCAGATGCCCAACAGCCTTCTTCAAGAATTTGATCGTTAGCAACACCTGTGTAGAGCAATTGCTCTTTGACGCGATTTGCACGCCCTATGGCTAATGCGGCATTGCCGTTTTCTATGGCGGTTTTACCCGTAGAACACCCAACAATAGAAATAACATCGGTTTGCTCGTTGTAATTTTCGAGAATTTTGTCCAAGCGTCGCTTATTTTCCAAACCTAATGTGTAGGAATCATTCGGAAAGGTGAGCACCTCTTCGTTTACATTTTGGGATTGAGAAAAAATATTTTCGTAATTGGATTCGCCACGTTGTGCGATATTTTCTTTGCCAAACCCAAACGTCGCGTCATTGTGGGCCATTGCCACAACAGGTGTTGCTTGAAGCTTACGTCTCTCTTCCGTAACTGAATCAGTTACTGCATTCGCCAGGCTGGGTTGCGATGCCAATGCTTGTTTATTAGTTTCAGGCGATACAACCGAATTCAGGATGACACCATCAGTGTTAGCCAATGCAGTAGTGCTGGCCGCCTCAACACCCAAAGCACCGGCTCCATCAGCGGGTAGCTGGGGTACATTTTTGGCAACAAGGGGCGCTTCTTCATCGCGACGCTGGTCTGGAAAAAATAAAGAGTCATCGATCTTTATTAATGAGGTGTCTGTCTTGTGTGCACCTCTTACGCGCATGCTATCCGTCGGCACGGTGTTGCCATTCAACCGCGACGCGTATTCACGACGCAGGTCGATGTTGCCAACCGACAACACATACACCAGAACTTGCCCATTCAGCCCACCTTCTATTTGCTGAATATCAAAACTGACATGGTTCGTGCCGCGCTGACCTTTGACAAGTTGAATACCATAACCGGCTTTGCTGGCAGCACTTTGCAAGGCTTGCGTAAACGGGTGCGGGCGGTTGGAATCGGCGGTAAATTGCAACATGCTATAAGCTGGATTCAGCTCGTGAAGCTGCACCATTGTGTTCACGAAATTAGTCGCAATTAACGTTTCTTCAGACGTTTTTGGTTCTTTTTTGGTTCTATCCATGCTGCCAAAGGTGCTACAAGCCGATAGCATCACTGCTGCGCAAACAAGCAACCATCCATTTAGTGTCCGCATTACTTCGCTCCTTTACACTTATATAACCATATAAATACTAAATTCCGTATGCCTAAGCAGGTCTATGCACGTATTTGTTCTTTTTTGGGGCTATTCTAGGGTTTTCACTATGTACGGTTAACGTACTCTACCGTTACACTTTACCTATTCACAAGCCTATCGTCCATGCACTACAGATGAATCCTACTGACCCAGCCGACCCATCTGCAAACCCGGCCCAGCTCAACACAGGCACAGCCTTGAATGCAGCCAACGATGTTGGAGGAGCGGGAGATGTTGGAGGTGCTGGATCAGATACGCCAGCCTACGGCGCCGACACCGGGGGCCTGTCGGGGCTTGCGCACACCGGCCAATTGGCCAATGAACTTTCGCAGAACACTGCAAGCCTGGATTGGTTCCTGCATCAAAATGCAGGCTCCCAGCTGCCCATCACCTTAAATCAAGGCCTGGCGCGCGCAGATAATAATAGTGTCGGTGAATTAGTCATGGGAGAATCGGCCATGGGTGAGTCGGCCACGGTAGAGGCAATCGCCCAAATAGTGCTGCAACATATCGGCAGTGGCGTTTAAACTCAATCAAGATCCCAACTGGCACGCTGCGGCAAGCGATCTGGTTAACGGGCTCAATGCGCTGCAACAGGCCGACGAGCAAGTGCGTCTGCTTGAAAAAATATGTGATTCTCTCGGAGATGAACTGTACCCGGCATTTTTACAAATTCTGTTTGCCATCGAGCAATATGCCGAGCGCGATGCGCAACAATTGTTTGCCGACACGTTAGTCAACTGTTTAAGAACCGGCCGTTTACCATCCGGCAAATTATCAGCATGGGGATCAGCAAGCCTCACTGGCGACAGCGCATTTGGACAAACCCGAGTGCTTGGTCCAATTGAATACGTGTGTGCATGGTATGCGCAAGGGAACTACACGGGGCCGCTGTCGGTTACCCAACTACACACCATTCTGAGCAGCATGATGAAGCTCGTTAGTACCAGTGATGCTGCCAAGTCTCTTTATTGTCAGAAGCTACAGGGCGATATCGAGGATCCTCTAGGTGGCGCATTATCTAATCAGACTCGCGCGGGTCTGCAGGAACTCATCGATTTGTGGATACATAGCGATAACATCGCCGACGCGGTTGATGCATTTTTGAGTACGCTGCATACACAGAGCCCACTAAGCCAAATTGCCAAAGGGCCTTTAGACACACTGTAGGCAAGCTGTTGCAAACAAAATCAATACTCGTCATGCAAACGCCACCAACTATACGGCGGAATTTGCTCCACTGCTTGAGGTGATTGCTCCCAAGTCTCTCCACGACCCAAAGGCGTAATATCGAGTAAAGACCAATTCGAGCCTAGCGCTTCTACACCCCGACCACTGGTAAAGTAGGTTCTGAAAATCGAACCCTTATCCTGAACAAACACATTGAGGCCAAAACCATCGCTTACACCGAAGTCTTCACTGAAGCTATCAGTTGAGCTGAACCAGGGCATTGTCCAAGCCATGCGTTTTTTAAAAACGGTAATCTCATCCAGCGGCGTTTTGGACACGACGACAAAGCTTGTATTGCGAGCATGCAGATGCGCCAAGTGCCCTATATTGTCGAGAACCATACAACATCCGGCACAGGGGCTCTGATCTTGAGGTTTTAGCATATGGTGGTACACGATTAACTGTGCACGCCCATCAAAAAGTGCATCCAGGCTGTGTTCGCCCGCTTCAGAATAAAACCGATATTCTTTCTGATTGACACTCTGCCACGACATCATGCGCCTTGCAGCGGCAAGTTCATCATGTGCAGCGGTCAGAGCTTTTTCCTTTTTTAATATAGCGTCTCTTTCCAGTTGCCAATGCGCTTCGTTTACAACTTTATTTCCCATTATCAGTTTTCCGTTTGATTGCTTATTGCAGCAATATGGAATTTAAATAAGGCAGCCACACCGTACGCGCC